>JBASVF010000200.1:0-45757 GCA_049275795.1 Desulfomonilia bacterium | reverse complement strand
CCGCTAAAGGGGGAGCCGCGACCACCATGCCTCCGGCGGCGCGCATGCACGGGGCATGGGTGAGGACAGCGAGACGAGAGGCCTTCGGGGCATCGCCCCGGAGGCCTCTTTCATCATGCTCCAGGGTTTCCACGCGCCGGGAAAGGATCCGCGGGCAAAAGCCCTGTGCAAGATGCTTGACATTATGTTATGGATATTTCAAAGGGTGCTGCGAAAGATCCATGGAATGCCATCGTGATAGAGGTTTGATCGCTCAGCGAGAACGAGTGACGCAGGCACGCCGGCCGGGCGCCCTCCACGGCGCCGGTTCCCTTCGACAAACTACAGGAGAAGCAATATGCTGGAAATGATATCAGGCGGATTCAGGAAAGCCCAGGATCTGCTCCAGGGAAAGGTGGTCCTCCAGGAGAAGCACATCGACGAAGCCATCAAAGAGATCCGGATATCGCTCCTGGAGGCCGACGTCGAGTTCCACGTGGTCAAATCCTTCCTCGAGAGGGTAAGGAACAAGGCGCTGGGCGAGATCGTCCAGACCCGGGTGTCCCACGGCGGCCGGAAGCTCAAGGCCACGCCCGAGCAGCACTTCGTCAAGATCTGCTACGACGAACTGGTGAACCTCATGGGCCCGGTCGACGTCTCGCTCGACCTGGGCAAGCGGGAGGTCGGGGCCATCATGATGGTGGGCCTCCAGGGAAGCGGCAAGACCACCACCACGGCAAAGCTCGCCCGGTTCCTGCAGAAAAGCGGGAAGAAGCCCATGATGGTCGCGGCCGACGTGTACCGCCCTGCGGCCATCGACCAGCTCAAGGTGCTGGGCGGCAAGCTGGGGATACCGGTGTTCTTCGCGCCGGGCAAGACCCCGCCGGAGATATGCAGGGACTCCCTGGAGGCAGCGCGCTTCAAGGGCTGCAACGTGGTGCTCTTCGACACCGCGGGCCGCACCATCCTCGACGAAACGCTCATGGGAGAACTCGAGGAGATCCGGAGCATCACCAGGCCTGAGAACATCCTACTCGTCCTCGATGCCATGATCGGCCAGGAGTCCGTGAACGTGGCCAGGGAGTTCGACCGCAGGCTCGACCTCTCGGGCTTCATCCTCACCAAGCTCGACGGCGATGCACGGGGCGGGGCCGCCCTGTCCATCAAGGAGATGGTGAACAAGCCCATCAAGTTCATCGGCATGGGCGAATCGCTGGACCGGCTCGAGGAGTTCCGCCCCGAGGGGCTTGCCTCGAGGATCCTCGGCCACGGTGACATCGTGGGCCTGATGAAGGACTTCGAGGAAGTGGTGGATGAGAAGAAGGCCGAGGAGGACGCGGCCAAGCTCTTGAGGGGCGACTTCACGTACAACGACTTCCTCAAGCAGCTCAAAGTCATGAAGAAAATGGGCTCGCTCACCGATATTATCGGGAAGCTGCCCCTGGGGCAGCTCGGCATCCCGCAAGGCTTCCAGGTGGACGACCGCGAGCTCGCACGCGTGGAAGCGGTCATCAACTCCATGACCGCCTACGAGCGCGAGCATCCCGACATCCTCAACGAGAGCCGGGTGGAGCGGATCTCCCGGGGGTGCGGGCAGCCGCACGCCAAGGTGGTGGAGCTCATGGGCAGGTTCAACACCATGCGCACCCTCATGCGAAACTTGGGCTCGGGCAAGAAGAAGGCCTTGGGCAGGCTCGGGATCAACCCCGGGCTCTCGGACATGCTCGGCGAGCAGATCCCGAACAGGCCGAAAAAGACCCTGGTGGATCTGAAAAAAAAGAAGAACATGCGGAAGGCAGTAAAGAAGGCTAAGAGGCGAAACCGATAAGACCCTCGGGGAGGGCATCGTCTCGGATGACCATGATCGCTAAGGAGCTCACAGTCTTCAGGAGGGTGAACGAGGCCTTGTCGCTTTCGCCCGATGTGGAGGCGGTGGCGGGGGCCATCCTGGATATCGTCATCGACGAGACCGTTGCGCAGAACGCCTCGATCATGATGCCTTCCCCGGACGGGAGCAGGCTCCGGATCAGGGCGGCCAAGGGGCGCACCGACAAGAGCTCCCGGTTTTCCGAAGGATCGCTGGGCCAGGAGTTCCCCCTGGGAGAGGGGATCGCGGGCAGGGTTGCCCTCACGCTCACCCCGATCATCATCCACGATACCGCCGTTGATCCGCTCTTCGAGACCAAGCGCACCAGGATCAGGATCGGATCCCTTCTGAGCATGCCCATGATCTACGGCAAGGACGAGCTCGTGGGCGTCCTGAACCTGAGCCACTCGCAGCCTCATGCTTTCGATGAGGAGGTCCTCAGGCTGGTGAACCTCCTCCTGCCTCCCGCGGCCCTGGCCCTGAGAAACGCCCGGGCCATGAGGGAGCTCTCGGACATCAACGCCGCACTCAAGGCCGAGCTCTCCATGACGGATACCGCCTTGAGCGAGTTCGGGAAGAACATCTTCAGGATATTCACCTGCATGTCCGTGGGCGTGCTGACCACGGACAAAGACGGGAGAGTCACCTCGATCAACAGGAAGGCCTCCGAGCTCCTCAACCTCAAGACCGGCAGGAACATCCGGGAGGTCGTGGGAGACTGCGCGAGCAGGCTCACGTGCCAGGAGGTCCCGGAAGAGGGCCTGGACGTGGATCTCAAGGGCAAGGTGCTCAACCTCGAGATCTCCACCCTGCCCATGAAGCCCGAGAGGCAGACGCTCGTATGCGTGCACGACGTGACTTTCGAGCGGTTCAAGGAACGCGAACTCGTCCGGGTCAAGGACCAGTACAAGGACATGGTGGAGAACGCCCTCGATGCCATGTACATCATCCGGGGCGGGCGGTTGCTCCTGACGAACCGAAAGCTCCAGGAGCTGCTCGGAATGAGCCAGGGAGAGATCCTGGGCAGGCACTTCCGCCGTTTCGTGACTCGGGAGTCCGTCCGGACCATTGCCGCGAGCCTCAGGCACCAGGAGGGAAATGTCTTCGTGCCCAACCTCGAGATCCAGGCCGTGCGGAAAGACGGAAAGAAGCTCTTTCTCGAGATCAGCATCGGCAGGCTCCTGGTAGAGGGCGAACGGTGTTACGTGGGGGTGATCCGCGACATAACCAGCAAGAAGGAGCTCCTGGCCTTGAAGACCCGGTTCCTCCACGTGGCCTCCCACGAGATCCGGGTGCCGCTGACCGTGATCCGCGGCTATGCCCGCATGCTCTCCAGGGACGCCCGCAAGGTTCTCTCCCCGAACCAGATCGAGTGCATCACTGAGATCGAGGCCCAGTGCGAGAAACTGCAGCACTTCAGCAATTCGCTGCTCGATTTCGCCAAGATCAATACCGAGAAGATCTCGCTGAACCGCCAGCTGGTGAACGTGGCCGACTACATCGGCGGGATCGTCCGGACCATGCAGGTCAAGGCGCGGGAAAAGCGGGTCAAGATCGTCCTCGATGACAACGGGGGCTTCCCGGAGATGTCCGTGGATCCGCTGAGGTTCGAACAGGCGCTGTGCAACCTGCTCGACAACGCCATCAAACACTCCCCCGAGGATGGGGTCGTAACCATCGCCCTTTCCCACAACGACCTTGACCGCAATCCGGTGAACAGGCTCTTGAACCGCGGGAGCCTCACGATCTCCGTGCTCGACCAGGGGCCCGGGATCAAGCAGGAGGAGGCCAGGGAGCTGTTCAGCGATTTCTTCGTGGGAACCAGCGGCAGGGCCAAGGGCGGGATCGGCCTGGGACTTTCCATCACCCGGGAGATCGTTCATGCCCACGGGGGCACTGTCGAGGCCGTTGCATCGGGGCAGGGGGGATGTTTTGTAATTACAATGCCCTTGAACAGGGAACATGAATGATGTATTCTGTATTATTAAGTTTTGGTGGGTGCCATGAACGTGAGAGATAAAATTCGGATCCTGGTCGTGGATGACGATGAAAGTATTCGGAAATACATAGCCAAGCTCCTGACCCAGGCCGGATACGAGGTGGCGACCGCATCCAACGGCAAGGATGCACTGGCGGAGCTCAGGACCGGCCCGGAGGTATCCCTGGTCATTCTCGACATCCTCATGCCGGACATGGACGGCCTGGAGACCTTAAGCGAGATCCGCAAGCTCACGAACACCCTGCCGGTCCTCATGCTCAGCGCCCTCGGACAGACCAACATCATCGTCAAGGCCATGAAGGCCGGGGCCACGGACTATCTCGTCAAGCCCTTCGAGGAGGAAGAGCTGGAACTGGCCATCACCAAGTCGCTCGAGAAGAAGAAACTGCTTACCGAGATCTCCAACCTCAAGAAGCAGCTCAGGGTCGACGAGCTGCGGGGCGAGTTCATCTACAGCAGCTCCAAGATGCAGAAGATCAAGGAACTGGTGGACCAGGTGGCGGAAACGGACGTGAGCGTGCTCATCGAGGGTGAGAGCGGAACCGGCAAGGAGCTGGTCGCGCGGGCCCTGCACTATCAGTCCAGCCTGAGAGACAAGCCCTTCGTCAAGGTCAACTGCGCCGCCCTGCCCCGGGAGCTCCTGGAATCGGAGCTCTTCGGCTACGAGCGAGGCGCGTTCACCGGGGCATACAAGGCCAAGGCCGGCAAGTTCGAGCTGGCCAACAACGGCACCATCTTTCTCGACGAGATAGGCGAGATGGACCTCTCCATCCAGTCCAAGCTCCTGCAGGTTCTGCAGGAAGGAACCTTTTCGCGGCTGGGCGGCAAGCAGGACGTCAAGGTCAACGTCCGCGTCATCGCCGCCACCAACCGGGACCTGCGCAAGGCGATCCAGGAGGGAACCTTCCGGGAGGACATCTACTACCGTCTCAACGAGGTCAACATCACGATCCCGTCCTTGTGCGAGAGGGTGGAAGACATCACCTATCTGTTCGAATACTTTCTCGACGTCTACAACGAGAAGTATGGAAAGAACCTCCAGGTGGACAAGGAGACGCTCTACCCCCTGCTTCTTTCCTACCCGTGGCCGGGGAACGTGCGCGAGCTCAAGAACCAGGTGAAGCGGCTCGTGATTCTCGGCGACGTCGAGGACATCATGAACTACCTCGAGAACGGGAAGGCCCACCTCTCACCTGGGAGGCCTTCCCGGGGCAACGGTTCCGGTATGCTGGAGATCGACCAGGGCGAGAGCGAGATCATCCCCTTGAAGCTCGCCGCCAAGGAGGCGTCCGTCAAGGCTGAGAGGGACATGATCCTCAAGGCGCTCAGGGGAACGAACTGGAACAAGAAGAGAGCGGCACATCTCCTGCAAGTCAGCTACAAGGCACTCCTGTACAAGATCAAGGAATGCGGGATCGAGAAATAACCACGTTAAGGGGGGGTAACACATGAAAAGGCTTCTTATCGTGCTGGCGGGTATTCTTGTGCCTTTTGCCGCGCACGCGCAGGATGCATACTATTCCATCGGAGAGTCCGACCTGCTGGAGATTTCCGTGTGGGGCGAAGAGGACCTCTCGAGGCAGGTGACCGTCCGGAGCGACGGGTACATCTCCCTGCCCCTGGCCGGAGACCTCAAGGCCGTCAGGAAGAGCCCGGCCGAGCTCCAGGCCGATATCGAGGCCTCCATCGCCAAGTACGTGAAAGATCCCCATTGCGCCGTCATCGTGCTCGAGCCGAGGAGCAAGCGGGTCTACGTCGAGGGGCAGGTCAACCAGCCCGGCGAGTACATCCTCGACCGCTCCATGGTGATCACCCAGGTCATTTCCCGGGCCGGGGGCTTCACCGAGTGGGCCAATCCCAAGAGCATCGTGATCCTCCGAAGCGACAAGGGCGAGCAGGTCCGGATCAAGGTGAACTACCCGAGGATCGTCAAGGGCAAGAACGAGAACATCCCGATCCTTCCCGGTGACACCATCATAGTGCCGTGAGAAAGACCCCCGTTCTCTCCCTTCCGGGAGCCCTTCTCGCCGTCGTCCTGTGCGCCGGGGCCTGCCACGGCCTCGAGTGCGAATTCCATGGGGGAGTCTACAGCTCCCTGGAGTACACGGACAACTACCAGTCCACCCCGGACAACAAGCGGAGCGAAACCACATTCGAGGTGGGCCCGAGCGCGGAGATCATCTGTACCGCGCAGCACCTCTCCTGGAGCTTTTCAGGCCACGCGGCCAGGAGCTACCACAACCGGTTCGACGACGATGACGACACCGAGGTAGACCTCGTCTCCGAGCTCACCGCAGCGAGCCAGAGAGATTCCCTGGAGCTCGGGTACACCTTCATCCAGACGGGCCGGGAAGATTTCTTCCGCGACATATCCGGCGAGACCCGGATACACCTGGGAACCCTGGCCTACAACAGGGTCCTCTCGTCCCGGTCCACGGTCGGCCTGGGCTATACCTATCGCACGGAGGACAATACCTTCCCCGAGCAGGACATTGTCTCCCACGGAATCTCAGGCAACTTCTCCCACGCCGTCTCCACGCGCGACACCGTGCGCGTGACCGCGGGCCAGGACGCCTATGACTACGAAATCTCCGCAGACGCCAGGGTGCTGAGGGCCCTGCTCGGCTACGAGCATGTGGTGAGCCCCAGGACCGACGTGGGCATAGACCTGGAGTACCGGCATGTCGCGCGTGACGAAGGCCTGCCCGATTCGGACATCAAATCGGCCTACCTTTTCTGGGAGCGTTCCCTCACGCCGCAGACCCGGGTGCGCCTCTCCGGCGGGTACAGCCTGTTGAGCATGGACCATGTCGATGACGAGAGTGCATTCGTTGCTCGGGCGGAGCTCTCCACCGAAATGGAGAGAGACACCTTCAGGTTCGCACTCTCCAGAGAGTACACCGCGGAGTTCACCACGGACGAGTACGGCACCTACGATGTGCGCCGTGCATCGGCCACCTGGGAACGGGAGCTCTTGAGAACCTTAAGACTGGCTGCTACTATCACTTACGTGGAGCGCAAGCCCGTTTCGGAGTTCGATGCAGTCACCGGCATCGAGCGCTGGGAAGAGGAGGACATCGGAGGCATGATCTCGCTCCTCTGGTCGCCTTTGAGATACATCGACATAACCTCGTCGTATGAACGCATACGAGAGGATGACGAGAATACAGACGCCGTTATCGAAAACCGATACCGAATGATCGTAGAGGTACGATATTGAGCGAACAGGCAAAGCAGATCAATGTGCAGGATATCATCGACGCCCTGGTCAAGAAGTGGCATTGGGTGACGATCCCGCTCCTGATATTCCTCTTCGTCGGGGCATGGCTGTACGTGGTGCTGCCCCGGAAGTACGAGGCGACCACCCTGATCCTGGTGCAGCCGCAGGAGATCCCCTCGGCCTACGTCGCGGCCACGGTCAGCTCGGGGATCGAAGAACGGCTCAGGACCCTTTCCCAGGAGGTCATGTCCCGGTCGAACCTCGAGAACATCATCATGGAGATGGACCTCTTCCGCGAGGACCGGGCGCAGGGCGTTTCCATGGACATCCTGGTGGCCTCCATGCGCAAGAACATCGAGGTCAGCACCGTGGGCGGCTCGAGGGGGCAGACCAGTTCGTTCACCATCACCTACCGGGGACAGGATCCCTGGAAGGTGGCCGAGGTGACCAACCGTCTCGCCTCGTTCTTCATCGAGTCTCACCTGAGGCTGCGTGCCAAGCAGGCTTCCGAGACGACGCTCTTTCTCGAGAAGCAGCTGGGCGAGCTCAAGGCCCTCCTCCAGGAGCAGGAGGACAGGGTCAAGGAATACCGCAACCGGTACATGGGTGAGTTGCCCGAGCAGCTCACCAGCAACATCTCCACCATCTCGGGCCTGCAGGTGAGGCTGGAATCCGTCCAGGCCTCCCTGACCGAGGCGCTCAGCGCCAGGCTGATGCTCCAATCCCAGCTCTCCCAGATGGAGAGCGACGAGCCGGGGGCCACGCTGTCCCAGCGGGGCCAGAGGCTCCTGGTGCTCAGGTCCGAGCTCGAGGAGGCCAGGGCCAGGTATACGCCCGAGCATCCCAGCATCAAGACCCTCGAGAGCCAGATCAGGGAGCTCGAGAGCATCAAGGACGAGCCGGGTTCCGTCGACCCGCACGTTGCCGAGCTCAGGAGCCAGCTGAAGGCGGCTGACCTCGAGGTGGAAGCCCTCAAGGCCGATCTGGCCAGGCTGAAGGAACGGATCGACTACTACCAGGAGCGGGTGGAGAACACCCCCAAGCGTGAACAGGAGCTCGCCGCGCTCACGAGAGACTATACCATCACCCAGGAAAATTATCAGCGGCTCCTCGACCGGTACTACGAGGCTCAGCGCGCCGAGAGCATGGAAAAGAGGCAGCAGGGAGAGCAGTTCCGGATCCTGGATTACGCCCAGCCGCCCGAGATTCCGGTGAGCCCGGACAAGTTCAAGCTGGGCCTGGTGTTCCTCTTCCTCGGCCTGGGCACCGGAGCAGGCCTGATCTTTTTGCTGGAGTTCCTGGACTCCTCGGTCAAGGGGATCAAGCAGCTCGAGCACTGGAGCGGGGGCATACCCTGCATCACGGCCGTTCCCCTGGCGCTCACCCAAATCGACAGGCAGCGCAGGAAGTTCAACATGCTTTTTGCCGTCGGGATCAACGTGTTAATTATCATCGCAGGGATCATCGTGGTAGGCTACTCGAAGGTGAACCATGTCATCATGAGCATACCGATTCCCCTGCCGTTCTGAGGCGACGCCATGTACCGAAGTTATTACGGACTCAAGCTCAAGCCTTTTTCCATCACCCCTAACCCCAAGTTCCTCTACATGAGTCCGGGTCACAAGGAGGCCTTGGCGCACCTGCTCTACGGCCTCAAGGAGGCGAGCGGCTTCGTCGTGATCACCGGCGAGGTAGGCACGGGCAAGACCACCATCTTGAACGCGTTCCTGCTCAAGCTCCCGCCCCGCATGCCGAAGGTCGTGGTGAAGAATCCGCACATCAGGCCCGAGAACCTCTATTTCCTCCTGGGCGAGGCCATCGGCCTTCCCGAGGACAAGCGTTCCCGGGATCACATCCAGGAATACGAGGGGCGGCTGAAGACCATCGGAGGCGCGGTACTCATCGTGGACGAGGCACAGGGGCTGTCGCTCGAGATGCTCGAGGAGATCCGGCTGCTCTCGAACCTCGAGACGACCAACGAGAAGCTAGTCCAGATCATGCTGCTGGGCCAGCAGGAGCTCAACGAAAAGCTCAGGAGCCCCCAGCTCAGGCAGCTCAAGCAGCGCATCGGCATCAAGTATCACATTCCCCCCCTGGACGGCAGCGAGACCAGGGACTACATCGATCACCGGCTGAGGGTCGCCGGCTACGAACCGAGGGAAAGGCCTCTCTTCACGGTGTCGGCCCTCTCCGAGGTGTACCGCTACACCAGGGGATTCCCCCGGCTCATCAACATCGTCTGCGACAGCGTTCTCATCTCCGCCTACACGGAAAATCAGAAGCAGATCACCGCCCAGATGGTGCGCAAGGTCGTCTCCGAGCTCGAGAGCACGTATTCGCCCAAGACGGGCGGCAGGCAACCGACCCTGAAGACGGCGGCCCCGCAGGCTGATGTCCGAACCTGGCTCATGAGGGCGGGGTCAATCTTGGTCGTGGTCCTGGCGCTGGCCGGGGCGGTCTGGCTCTTTTCGCCCGGATCGCCGGAGGCTCCGGTGTCTGCCCAGGATGAGCCGGCCACGGACCACGCGGTATCCGGCGTTCAAGAGGCGGGGCCGCAGCCGGAGGCGCAACGCGAGGCGCGGGAAACGCGCACGGAGACCGGACCGTCCTCCCTGCGAGAGGAGCCTGAAAAGGCAGCTTCTGCGGCGCCACCCGCCCGGAGTTCGCGCAGCCGGGCAGAAGCCTCTGCAGCCGGGTCCACCCGGGAAACGACCGAGGCTGCTCCGGCAAGGCCGGCCGGCAGGGAGGCGGCGTCTTCACCACCCGTGGGAAGGCAGACGGCCTTGATCGATCCGGTGCAGGAGTTCAAGCAGGAAGACTTCAAGCTCAAGGACGAGGAAGGCTCGAGCGGCCACCCGGTCCCCCCTTCGCTGGTGGAACCCGCGAAGCCCCAGGGCACCGTGGTCGTCGTCCAGCTCGGGGATACCGTGGCACAGCTCGCGGCCGACTACTACGGCCGGTTCGACGGCGAGATCCTCAGGGCTGTCAAGCAGGCCAACCCCGACCTGAGGAACGTGGATCTCATCTACGAGGGGCAGAAGATCTTCCTGCCGCAGGTGAACATCGCCCCACAGGTCATCTACAGCGTGAGCGTTGCTTCGTACCACTCCATGAACGAGGCAAAGGCCGTGTTCCTCGACCTGATTGGCAAAGGATACGAGGCGACGATTTACCCCTACCTCGACGACAACAGGAACACCTGGTACCGCATCACGATCGGAACGTTCACGGAGAGGCAGGACGCCATCGACTACGCAAAAGAGCTCCTGGGCAAGGGCTTTTTCTATGCACGGCCTGTCAAGGTAAGCACGGAGGAATAGGCCATGGATCTCTGGAAATTGCTCGAAAAACAGGACGTGGAGGGTCTGAACGAGGCCGCCATCACCGGGAGGCTCGACGACCACCTCTACATGTACCACATGCCCTACTCGTATACCGCCGAGCAGATCAGGAAGCTCAGGACCCACCTCTTCCACATGCCTGACAAGGAACCGCCCCGGGTGATCATGGTGACCAGCGCGCTGCCCTCCGAGGGCAAGACGATCATCGCATCCAACCTCGCCATCTCCATCGCCAGGGGAGAGGACCAGTACGTGCTGCTCGTGGAATGCGATCTCAGGAAGCCGAGCATGTACAACCTCTTCAAGTACCCCCCGTCGAAGGGTGTCGCCGAGATCCTCCAGGGGACCGCAGAGGTGGCCGACTGCCTGATCAAGACCCCCATCGAAAAGCTCACCGTGCTGCCCGCAGGCAGAGAGGCCCCGGCAAACCCCTCGGAGCTCCTGGAATCCAAGAAGATGAGCACGCTCATCCAGGAGCTCGCGCAGAGGTACAAGGACCGTTTCGTGATCCTCGATACCTCGCCTATCCAGGCCACGGTAGACCCCAAGATCATCGCCGACCAGGTGGAGGCGATCATCATGGTGGCCAGGTACCGCTATACCCGGGAATCGGATTTCAAGATGGCGCTCGAGGCCCTGCCGCGGAACAAGATCGTAGGCACCGTGCTCAATGCGGTCGACGACCTGCCAGCCAAGAAGTACAAGTACAGCAAGTACAACTACCAGAAGTACTACGGGTAGCGCCTGTTCTGGCCGTTCCTGACAGCAGCCCCGGGCCGCCGGTCAAGAGTGCTCGAGAAGCCCCTGCGGGCCTTGGAGCCCGGACGGCCCTGTGGTATACGTTTTTCCATGCTTTCTCCCCTGGTGAGCCATATCATGCCGGCAAGGTGCCTGGTGTGCTCGGGCAACGCAAAGGTGGTTCTGGGCGTGTGCGAGGAGTGCCGCTCGAGGATCCGCCGCATCCCGGAGCCTGCCTGCGAGATATGCGGAGCGCCCGTGGGCACCTCGGGGATCTGCATCGAGTGCCTGCACCGCCCGCCGCCCTTCGACAGGATGCTGAGCGCCTGCCTGTACGAGGGCCTTGCCAGGGACATCATCCACCGGTTCAAGTACCGCCGCGCCACCTCGTTCAAAAGGTTCCTGGCCGGGCTCCTGGCCGAGAGCCTTGCAGGCAGTGAGCCGGCCCCGGATCTCATCCTCCCGGTTCCGCTGCACTGGATGCGGCTGGTGGAGCGTGGCTATAACCAGTCGGCGCTCATAGCCCGTGAATTGACTGGATATCTGGGAGGCGATGTGAGATATGGAGTACTGCGCAAGACCAGGAAGACGCCCCGCCAGGTCGGACTGCCCAGGGCCGACAGGCAGAGGAACCTGAAAGGCGCCTTCACCGCCGCGGGTGTCGAGGGGAAGTCGGTCGTGGTCGTCGACGACGTGATCACGACAGGGCAGACAGCCCGGGAGATCTCGAGGGTGCTCAAAGGAGCCGGGGCCAGGCGCGTTGTTTTCGCGAGCGTGGGGAGGACGATCTCATGACAATACGCAGCGGCTATCCGACCAAGAAGGAGCCCAGGTACCTGGAGGACATCACCAGGGAGTTCGAGGGCGCCCGGATCGATGCGCCCGGGGACCTGTTTTCCTCGGGAAGGTTTCTCGGCCTCTACGACGAGGATGGGATCAGGGCCCTGCTCGAGAAGTCCGGAATGACGGAAATCCTTTCCTGGAAAGGATACCGGGACCTGCGCATCTATCTGGCGAAACAGGACAACTACACCTCCAGGCTCTACGTCAGCTCGGAGAAATCCCCCGGCGAGGAGGTGCGGCTCGTCGAGTTGATCGTGCGCGAAGGGGTGTTCAGGCCCAGGCAGACCTTTGTGCCGGATTTCGATTTCCAGGGCGGGCTCACCATGCTCCTGATCGAGTGGCTGGCCCTCCAGGACCCAGCGGCCTCCTTCACCCCGGAGAGGCCGAGGCTCCCGGGGCAGCAGTACCCTGGCCTCGGTGGCCTCAAGAACATGCAGAAGATCCTCTACACCTTCGGCAGGGACCTCAAAAAGGACGCCATCATCGATATCCCCGAGTTCTACCACGCAGCGGTAATCTACTCGAAACTCTACTCTGAGCTCTACTCGCGCATGTACTCGTTCTTCTCCCCGATCGACGCCGGGACGCTTGGAGCGATCATGCGGGACTTCTCGGAGGTCCCCCTTGCCAAGGTGTCGTTCGCCGTCACCTTCGACTGTCTGATCAACGCCAAGACCGGCGAGCCGTTTTCGTGGAAGCCCTCGGAGCAGATGTACCCCATTTCGCGGAGGCTGAACCGGTACTTCGAGCGCAAGGAGTACAAGGAGCTGCTCGAATCCACCATGAACGAGCTCTCCTTTGTCATGGACTGGGAACGGTTCGAACGGCTTAGGAAGGAAGGAGCGATGGATGCGGTATGATTTCGCCGTGATCGGACTGGGCAGGGTGGGGGGAGCCATGCTCTCCCTGCTGACCGATGCGGGCCACCGGGCGCGGTGGGTGATCTCGTCGAAGGAGGCCCGGGGCGATACCCCGGTGTTTACGGATATCCCGCCCAGCCCAGAAGGAGCTGCGGTGGTGCTCCTCGCTGTGCCGGACAGCGTCATCGTCCAGACGGCGCAGCGTATCGCGGCCGCGTGGAAGGATGCCTGCGAGGGCCTGGTGTTCCTGCATTTCAGCGGCCTGCTCACCTCCGAGGTGCTCGAGCCCCTGGCCTGGTACGGGGGAGAGACGGGGAGCCTGCATCCGCTTCAGTCCATCATGGACCCGGAGCTGGCCGGGGAGGCCATTGCCGGCTCGCTCTTTACCTTCGAAGGTTCGGAGGCCGCACGGCGGGCTGCGCAGGGCCTGGTGGACTCGCTCGGATCGTGCATGCTGGGCATCACGAAGGAAGACAAAGTGCTCTACCACGCCGCCGCGGTCATGGCCTCCAACTACCTGGTGACCCTCGCCTCACAGGCGGCCGAGCTCGTGGAGGGTGCGGGGCTCGATATCGGGCACCTCATCCCCCTGATGCAAGGCACCCTGGAGAACATCAGGGCCCACGGCAGGTCAGCCCTGACCGGTCCGATCCGGCGGGGAGACTGGGAAACGGTGCTGGCCCACCTTCAGGCTCTGGAAAGGCGCTTTCCCGACGTCCTTCACTCCTACCTCGCGCTGGGCCGCTCCACGGCGCAGCTCGCCTCGAGGGCCTGGCCCGCGGGGCTGGGGGAGAGGACCAAGATCCTCGGCCGCAGCGAGCTCGCAACCCGGATCGAGGATGTCAAGGCCCGGGGCATGAAGACGGTCTTCACCAACGGGTGCTTTGACATCCTGCACCAGGGGCACGTGTCATACCTCAAGGAGGCGAGGGGCCTGGGTGACCTCCTGGTGGTCGGGCTCAACTCCGACGACTCGGTGAGAAGGCTCAAAGGGCCCGAGCGGCCCATCAACGGCGAGGAGGCCCGCGCTGAGGTGCTCTCGGCGTTGGAGGCGGTCGACTACGTCTGCATATTCGGCGAGGACACCCCCTATGAGCTCATCGCGGCCCTGCGCCCCGATGTGCTCGTCAAGGGAGGGGACTGGGCGCCCGAGGATATCGTGGGCTCCGATATCGTGAAATCCTACGACGGCAAGGTGAGGTCCCTGTCCTTCAGGCAGGGGTGCTCCACTACCGGCATCATCGGAAGGATCAGGTCGGAAGATCCGTCCCGGGACCCGTGACGGATCGCAGGGCCTCCCTTGGGGGCCGGTGCGCGCCGCCTGCATGGGCGCCAATCCCTTGCGTGTAAGGCCGGGGCATCCGGTCGGACGGGCCCTGCATCCACGCCCGGCCCCGGGACCGAGCATCAACACGGCAGACCACCAGGCCCGCTGCGAGGAACACGGGCGGCTCGAGACCGTAGGACGGCGCGGATCCTCTTTGAGCATCGCGGCCTGTCCGCGGTGAGAAGCATTCCGCGCAGCCCGCGGCGGATGTGCATCTCGAGGGCCAGGGATCACAGTCCGCGGGAAACCCGGCGCCGGTAGGACAGGTCTTCTGACAATGAGCCGCCAGGCAGACCGGTTGAGGGACCCGCCGAACCTGCCGTCAGGATCCCGGGAAAGGCCCCTGTGAAAAACAGCTGCAACTGCCGGTCCTTAGGGCAGGGTGCCGGAGAGGTTTGCGTTGATATCGGACTTTCTCTCTGGTATAGGCAGGCTATGGATGCATCTTTCGAGAAGAACCTCAGAGAAATCTTCCAGAGCTCGACAGCCTATACGGCGCAGATCGGGGAGTACATTCTCGGTTCCGGAGGCAAGCGCCTTCGCCCCAGGATCGTCATGCTGCTCGGAAAGGCCCTCGGTCTGCCGGACGGCAAGGTCATGCCGGTGGCTTTCACCGTGGAACTCATGCACACAGCCAGCCTGCTTCACGACGACGTGGTGGACGGCGCGGAGATGCGCCGGGCGCGGCCCACGGCCAACCAGGTCTTCGGCGACAAGCCCGCCCTGCTCGCGGGGGACTTCATGTCCGCCTCCGCCGTGGAAACCGTCTGTTCGGCGGGCAGCATCGAGCTCATCAAGGGCATGGCCCGCACCATAAGGAAGATGGCTGAAGGCGAGCTCAAAGAGCTCGAGTGTGCACGGTCATTCCACGACAGGCTCGATGTGTACTTCGACATCATCTACTTAAAGACAGCCACGCTCTTCGAGTTCTGCGCCTATGCCCCGGCATTCCTCGCCGGGCTGGCTCCCGAGGCCCTCGGGGCCCTGGTGGACTACGGGCGCACCGTCGGCATGGGGTTCCAGATCGTCGATGACATCATCAACCTCGCCCCAATCTCGGAAGACGACAAAGACCCGTACAACGACATTCTCGAGGGTAAGTCCACGCTTCCCCTGATCCTGATCTTCCGGGAAAAGCCCGAGACGCTCTCCGAGGTCATGCGGCTGTCCTCCCCGGAAGAGCGGCAGCTGTACCTCATCGCACACATCACCCCCAGTATCCTCGAGCAGAGCAGGGACATCGCCCGGGAGCACCTGGATGGGGCCATCGAGGCAATCCGGCGGGCCGGGGTCTCGGTTCCCGAGCTCGAGAGAATACCCGGCTCCATCCTGGCGCAGCTCGACGACCGGTTCTGAAATCATGCCGTGAGGGCATTGCGTTTTCCTTCCCTGTCCGATCCCCGCGGTTTTCGAGGTAAGGGCCGCATCTGCGGCTTGAAGCCAGGGCCCCAGGGACCGGCCTCAAGGTGCACGGCATTGATTTTCCCTGTGCGTTCTCCTATGTAATAAGTGATAATCACGAGAACAAGAGGGCAAATTCTTGGAATACAAGGATTATTACAAGGTCCTGGGTGTTGAGAGAAATGCAACCCAGGATGAGATAAAGAAGCGCTACCGGAAGCTGGCGCGTGACTGCCATCCGGACACCTGCCGCAACGATCCCGATGCAGAGAGGCGCTTCAAGGAGATCAACGAGGCCTACGAGGTGCTCGGGGACCCCAAGAAGCGCGAGCGGTACGACGCGCTGGGGAGCAATTGGCAGGAAGGGCAGACATTCAGGCCGCCGCCAGGGTTCGAGGACATCTTCAGCGCCGGGCCCTTCTCAAGCCGGCGCGGACCGGGAAGGGGGCGCACCTTCTCCTTCGAGTTCGGAACAGGAGGCGGAAGGGCGGGCGGCTTTTCCGACTTTTTCGAGTCGCTCTTCGGTGACCTGGGGATGGCGGGCCATTCGCCGGCCGGCACGACATTCGCCCGGGGCGAGGACATGGAGACCGAGGTAAAGATCTCGGTGGAAGAGGCCTTCAAGGGCACCACCAGAGAGATCCAGCTCCAGGGCCCCGGGGGCACCAAGAGACTCAACGTAAAGATTCCCGCAGGTGCACACGACGGAATGAAGATACGCCTCGCGAACCAGGGAAACCCCGGTGTGGGAGGTGCGGGCGACCTCTACCTCAAGGTGCGTATTGCCCCGAACGGCAAGTACCGGCTGGAAGGCAATGACATCGTGGCAGACCTGCCGCTCGCTCCCTGGGACGCGGCCCTGGGCACGACCAAGACCATCGAGACCCCGGAAGGCACCTTCAAGCTCAAGGTCCCGGCAGGGGTGTCCTCGGGCCAGCGGCTCAGGCTCAAGGGCAAGGGCCTGGCGAACAGGGGGGACTTTTTCGCACAGGTCATGATCATGATGCCCAAGAACCTCACCAGCGAGGAGAAAAGGCTCTTCGCAGAGCTCAAGAAGGTCTCGGGCTTCACGCCGTGAGCTGACCTTTAGCAGGGTCCCGGGCATGAACCGAAGGGAAGCGCCGGCGTGGCAAGCGCGCCGGCGCTTTTTTCAAAGAGGGAGGATTATCCAGGGAGCCGATTGCGCACCCCCTGGAGCTCAGAGCGATTCCGTGTCCGGGACATCCTGGACCGGATCGAAATCAGAGTCCCCGTCGAGCTTGAGATAGGGGCGCAGCCGCTCGAACTTGCGCTCACCGATCCCCCGCACCTTGGTGAACTCTTCCATGGTGGTGAAGGGTCCGTTGGCCTTACGGTACTCGATGATGTTCTGGGCCGTTGCCAGGCCGATCCCCGGGAGCAGCTGGAGTTCTTCGATCGTGGCGGTGTTGATGTTGATCTTCCCGGGTGACGACTCTCCGTATGCGAGGCCGCCCATGGCAAGCACGAGAACCAGGACCGCTCCTGCCAGAATGGTACACGTTTTCCCCTGCATTGTTTAACCTCCTTTATACTTGAATTTGCCTTTTTAAAGGCACCATCATCATTACAATATCATTTCTATAAAACCATTCAGCCTCTTTAGACAAGGGGAAAATGTCGTGTGATAAAAAATGGATGCCGGTGCTGTTGGGCACCGGCATCGGGCTTTTGTCCATGAGCCTGCGGGAGGCCTTGCAAAGGGCGATCAGAACCCGTTACGGTCCTGATTCGCACCCTTTGCCGGCTTCAAGGGGTTCCGTCGTTTTACGGATAACCTCTTAAGGACGGTTGTTCCGGGTAAGGGGCTAGATGCCTCCCTCGCCCCCCATTGCGCCTCCCGGGCTCTCATCGGGAGCCTGGCCGGGGAGCTGTCCCGGCGTCTGCCCGGGTGTTTGCTCGGGCATGGCCTCTCCTTGCTCCACCGTTACCCATCCCCTGATCGAATCCAGGGTCTGCTGGTCCATGCCGCTGACCTGAAGCAGGTCGTCCACCGATGAGAAGGGGCCGTACGACTCGCGGTAATCGATGATGTTCTGTGCCAGGGTCTGGTCGAGTCCGGGGATCGAGGCCAGCTCCTCGACTGAGGCCGCATTGATGTCGATGGGGGTGGAAGGCGCGGCCTGCTGGCCGTCCATCTGCTCCTCGCCCGGAGCCTGGGCGCTCTGGTCGGTCTGCGTGCCTGGTTCCACCTGAGCCTGGTCGCCCTGCTGCCCGCAGGAAGCCAGGGACAGCGCAAAGACGGCTGCCAGGACCACTATTGCGGTTATGAGACATCTCTTCATGGTTTTCCTCCTTGGACTGTTGCTCCCCCTCCAGGCACGGCCGTGTTCAGGGAGGCAATGCATCAGACCGGGTCGCCCGTTCCTGCGCCCACGCATCGAGGTAGACAGGCAACGCCGGTGCGAAAAGCGCCAGCGCCGTCACCTCCCCGCTACGCCCGGGCGATTCCATGCGGCAGGAGGCGCCTGAGCCGCCTGCCGGTGATGCCCAGATGCGCCTTGAATCTGTGCCGGCTCAAAGGGGGTGAATGAAACACTCCATTCTCGGCTATTGGTATTCTCCGTTATGGAACACGTCGCCCGGATCCTGCTCTATGGGAGCGCTCTCATCCTGGGAGGGCATCTCCATATCCTGCTGGCCGGTTCCGGGTTCCATCACCGTGATCCAGTCACGCAGCGTATCGAGCCTCTGCTCGTCGATCCCGCTGACATTCAAGAGTCCGTCCACGGAGTCGAATGGCCCGTTCACCTCTCGATACTGCACGATGTTCTGCGCGGTTACCTGGTCCATTCCGGGAACGGTCATGAGGTCGGCCACCGTGGCCGAGTTGATATCCACCGGCTCGACCGCCACGCCTGGCTCCTCATAGGTTCCTCCGGGCCCTGGGTAGGGGCCTCCGACCTCCCGCTCCTGCGTGCCCGAGCACGAGGCAAGACAGAATAGTGCGGTGAGCAGCGCCAGGACTATCCCTGCGATATACCTGTTCTCCATCTCCGGTTACCTCCTTATTGAGCATGTATTCTGTACCGACATTGCCCTGTTAAACATCACGAAGGCCGCCTGAGGCCTCGAGCCTGCCGGAGAAAACGGCTGAATTACCCCCTCTTGCCGTTCCATTCCTGCCCGGTCCCTTGAGGAAGGGACCTGCAACAGCCCGCCGGCCACGGGATCCTAGAACATTCCCCCGCCTTCGTCCTCGACGCTCACATGCTCACGGATGATGATGAGCTTGTCCTCCGTTATGCCGCTCACCTGCGAAAGGTCATCCACCGAGGAGAAGGGTCCGTTGGTCTGCCGGTATTCTACGATATTCTGCGCCAGTGACTCGTCGAGCCCGGGGATCACCAGCAGATGCTCGGCCGTGGCCGTGTTGAGATTGATCTTGTCGGTGCTGACGTGCTCTCTGATGGAATCGAGCTTCTGCTGGTCCATGCCCTGGACCTGCGAGAGGTCGTCCACCGACGAGAAGGGGCCGTTGACCTGCCGGTATTCAACGATGCTCTGGGCCAGTGTCTCGTCAAGCCCGGGGATCACCTTGAGCTGCTCGGCAGTGGCCGTGTTGAGGTTGATCTTGTCTGCGGTGAGGTAGCCCTTCACAGAGTCGAGCTTCTGCTGGTCCATGCCCTGCACCTGCGAGAGGCCGTCCACCGAGGAGAAGGGTCCGTTGGCCTGCCGGTAGTCCACAATGCTC
The DNA here is from genome assembly GCA_049275795.1 of Desulfomonilia bacterium. GTDB lineage: Bacteria > Desulfobacterota > Desulfomonilia > UBA1062 > UBA1062 > Phosphitivorax. The sequence goes on along the minus strand of JBASVF010000200.1, from coordinate 26,470 downwards.
TGGGCCAGGGACTCGTCCATTCCGGGAATGTTCTTGAGCTGCTCGGCCGTGGCGGTATTGATGTCGATCTTTTCCGCGGTTAGGTATCCTTTCATGCCCTTGAGCTTCTGCTCGTCCATTCCCTGGACCTTGGAGAGGTCCTTCACGGAAGAGAAGGGGCCGTTTGCCTGCCGATACTCGACAATGCTCTGTGCCAGTGCCTGGTCCATGCCGGGCACCTGCTGGAGCTCCTCTATGGTGGCGATGTTCACGTTCACCAGCTCCGCGCCTGCTTGCTGCTGAGCATCCTGTGCCTGCGCGTATGCCATGCCGCTCATGATGAGCACGAGCGCGATGATAGCTGCCGATACGCCGATTCGTCTCATGATCTGTCCTCCTTCGCATACCCGCCGCCAGCGATGGCGCCTCCCAGAGGCCCATTGCCGGAGCATGTGTGTGCACCTCCTCGATGAGGATACCCTGCACAGGAGAGAAAAGGGATGCTGGCACCGGAAAGCGCCAGGGCATCCCTTTTCCTTACGTCTCAACCTGTTTACCGGTATCGATCTCCCGATCGATCAGTACCCGGGCGATTCGCCGGGCATGGGCTCACCCATGGGCTGATCCATGGTGCCACCCGGGGCGCCACCCGGCTCCTGGGGCTCGATGGGCTGGGTGCCCGGCAGCTCGCCGACCGTGACCTGGTCACGGATCGATTCGATCATCTCGCTGTCGAACCCCTCCACATTGACGAGGTCGTCCACCGAGGAGAAGGGCCCGCTTGCCTCACGGTAGTCGATGATGTTCTGGGCCAGCTCCTGATCCATTCCCGGAAGGCTCTGCAGCTCGTCCAGGCCGGCGGTATTGAGATCCACCTTGTCCGTGGCCTGCCCCTCGGCACCGGCTCCCATTCCACCATCCTCCCCTGCCGCATACGCCATGCCGCCGAAGCTGAGCATCACGATCAGGGCACCTATAGCCAACAAGGCAAACTTTTTCATGTTCTATCCTCCTTATGTGGTTTCGTTATGTGGACATCCTGCTTATAAAAAGACAGGATGACGTCCTTTTTTCCAAGGTTCCCGTCACGGCCGGCTCCATGTCAGCACCGTACCCGGGGTCGCCGGCATGCCGGCGGCTGCGCGGATGCACGCTGCAATATCCCGTCGGTTCACCTGTGTTCCCCGCATCACGGCTTCACGATTTCCGCAGCTCATAGGCGGGTCTCCCGTGGTTTCGGGGAGAGCCCCTGCCTGTCAGCCGGTATTTGTTTCCGCTGGAATATGCGGGACCGATAGTGGTGAGAGCCTGTTTTATTTTGTCCGCTCCATCAACGACGCCACCTGGGGTAAACATTTCAAACGAAAAACCTGCTGTTTTCGAGGCGAGCCCTGTTTCTGGTCCACCTCCTCATTCTTTCTGCACGAGGATTTCTCTACAGGTAATAAGATAGCCCCTGCTGCTGCAATCTCAAGAAACCCTCCCCCGGAGCGCCCGCGCACCGGGGCTCCCATACTTGACAAATGGGCCCAGAACTATATTATTGAATTAAATAATAAAATTTATCTTTCTACCAGCAAGGCTGCATCCAGAACCGTTTATCGTATCACATCCATCGGCGGCCCGCGAAGTGGGCGGGCTGCGGCAGGACCGGGAGCGAAAGGAGAGAGGATCATGGACGAGCCGTTTTCTGTGCGTGACTGCGCATTGATAGCCATAGCGACCGGGCAGTACGCCAACACCCTCACGGAGCTGCGCGACAGGCTCGAGATCATTCCCCTGAGCTCGATCTACTACCACTTCTGGGGCGGACTCTTAAGGCCGAGGTTCGACGACCCGGAGTACCAGAACGATTTCGCCATATGGGCAAACCAGGGCCTGCGTGACAAGCCCCTCGCGGAGCGTCTCGCCCTGGTCGACCCATCCGAGCACCACGACCTCGAGGGTCTCCGCACGGAGCTCATCGACCTGATCGAAGAGCGGATGGACGAGGGCGAGTACCTGCCCTGGGTCAGGGCCACGCAGCGGTTCTACTTCGTTAGGTCCCAGATCGTGGTTTTCGACACCAGGATACGGCTCGACACGCCGGAGCAGCTCGGCGAGCTCATCCCTCACCTCTCTCCGGGCAGCGTCTTCTACCACTTCATCGATGCGAGGAGGCGCCCGCCCTGGGGCAAGGACGACTTTTCGCACTGGGTCCGGTCCTGCGGAGATGCATATGCCGAGCTGGCCGAGCAGATCTTCCAGGTCGACCCCTACTTCACCTCCCTGGTGGAACTCAGGGATGAGCTCGCCCGGGTGTTCACCATGTACCTCCCGGAAGGAGGTGTGTGATGGCCTCTCTCCTCGAGCAGTACGAGCGGATCGTGGGACGGGATGTCATCGACCAGCTCAGGCAGCTGGCCGGGCTCCTGGGCGGCAAGCGCATCGTTCACATCAACTCCACCAAGGCGGGCGGCGGCGTGGCAGAGATCCTCCATCGGATCATTCCTTTGAAGAAGGAGCTCGAGGTCAATGCAATATGGGAGACCATAACGGGTGATGCCGACTTCTTCCAGTGTACCAAGCTCATGCACAACACCCTGCAGGGCAACCGGATCGACATCCCAGGGCACCTGCTTCGGCATTACCAGGAGGTGAACCGCGAGAACGCCCGGCGCCTCCAAGAGCTGCTCGATGAGGCCGACATCGTGTTCATCCACGATCCCCAGCCCGCAGCCATGATCGAGAGCTTTCCCTACCGCAAGGGCAAGTGGATCTGGCGCTGCCACGTCGATGCGAGCACCCCGTACCGGCCGGTGTGGAAGTTCTTGCGGGAGTTCGTCAGGGGCTATGACGCGAGCGTATGGTCGCTCTCGGAGTTCGCCCAGCGGCTGCCGCACCCCATGTACCTCATCCCGCCGAGCATCGACCCTTTGAGCGACAAGAACGTCGAGCTCGAGCAGGACGAGCTCGACAGGGCATACTCCCGGTGGGGGCTCGACCCGGAGCGCCCGATCATCACCCAGATATCGCGGTTCGACCGGTTCAAGGACCCCTTGGGGGTCGTGCACGCATACCGGCTGGTCAAGGAGTTCAGCCCGGTCCAGCTCATCCTCGCCGGAGGAGGGGCCACGGACGACCCCGAGGGCGAGGAGGTGTTCAACGAGGTCAAGACGAGCGCGGGCGACGACCCGGACATCCACATCCTGCTGCTGCCCCCGGACGATCACCGCACCATCAACGCCCTGCAGAGGATCTCGGACATCATCCTCCAGAAGTCCACGCGCGAGGGCTTCGGGCTCACCGTGACCGAGGCGCTCTGGAAGGGAAAGCCGGTCATCGGCGGCGACACGGGAGGGATCAGGCTCCAGGTCATCAATCACCATACCGGGTTTCTCGTCAACACCCCAGAGGGCGCTGCACTGCGCATCCGCTACCTGCTCAGGCACCGCGACCGGCTGGAGGAGATGGGGGCCAAGGCCAGGGACTTCGTCCGGGAGAACTTTCTCATCACCCGGCACCTGCGCGAGTACCTCACCCTGCTCGTGGCCGTGGCCTTCGAAACCCAGGACAGGATCGAGCTGCTATGATCAGGAGCGATCGGGAAAGCCGGCAGCCCGCCGTGATCAACCTGCCATATTTCTGGGACCGGATGGCCCGTTCGCCCAGGAAGCTCCTGGCGCTGGATTACGACGGCACCCTCGCGCCTTTCCGGCTCGAGCGCATGCAGGCATATCCCTACCCGGGCATCCCGGCCCTTCTCGAGAGGATCACGATGCGGGGTGACACCACCCTGGCGATCATCTCCGGCCGGCCCCTTGCCGAGCTGGCGATCCTGCTCGGCTCGTTTAACGGGATCTTGGTGGGCAGCCACGGGATCGAGAAGCGCTCCGCCAGTGGGGACATCGTGACAAAGACACCCGGGAAGGAACAGCTCAAGGGGCTTGCCGAGGCCCAGGAGGCGATCCAGATGCGGGGGCTTGAGCAGCTCCTGGAGATCAAGCCGGCCAGCCTTGCCCTCCACACCCGCGGGCTCGACGGCGCTGCCTCGGCCCGGCTCGAGGATGGGGTGGCACGGCTCTGGCAGAGGATCGCGGCAAAAAGCGGCCTGGAGGTGCGCAAGTTCAACGGCGGGGTCGAGATCCGGGCCATAGGGTGGAACAAGGGCAGGGCGCTCGCCGAGATCGAAGAGGCAATGCGCCCGCCCGTGACATGCGTTTTTGTCGGCGACGACGACACCGACGAGGACGCATTCGAGAGGATCAGGGACACCGGCTTCGGCATCAGGGTGGGGCCTCCGGACACACCCAGCGCAGCCAGGGGGTTTCTGCCCGATATCCCGGCGGTCAGGGACTTCCTGAGGGCATGGTCGGAGCTTGCGCCATGAACGAGCAGGGGACAAATCTCGTGAGTTCGGGACGGCTGGTTGTGGTCTCCAATCGCCTGCCCATAGTCATCGAGAAGGCGGGCTCCAGGGACTGGAAGATCAGGCCCGGATCGGGCGGGCTCGTCACCGCCATGGGCCCGGTCCTCAAGCACCGGGGAGGGCTGTGGCTGGGCTGGCTCGGCATCCCCCGGGAAGACTGCCCGAGCGGCAGGCAGCTCGACGCGCTGCTCCAGGCAGGGACGAGCCGCACCGGGTACTCGCTGAGGTACGTCCACCTCTCGCGGGACGAGGTCGCCCAGTACTACCACGGATGCTCAAACGAGATCCTCTGGCCGCTGTTCCACGACCTCTTCAGCAACTGCAAGTTCGAGCCGTCGTACTGGGAGGCCTACCAGCGGGTGAACAGGAAGTTCGCCGAGCATGCCCGGGAGCACACCCTCAAGGGCGACTACCTGTGGGTGCACGACTACCAGCTCATCCTGGTGGCTAGGGAGCTCAGGAAAATGGGCGTCGACCGGCAGATCGGCTTTTTCCTGCACATCCCCTTCCCGCCCCTGGACATCTTTCTCAAGCTTCCCTGGAGGTTCCAGATCCTCCATGCGCTACTGGAGTACGACCTGATCGGGTTCCAGACAGCGCGCGACCGCAGGAACTTCATCGGCTGCGTGCGGGCTCTGCTGGGGTACCGGGTGGAGGGCAGGGGCCAGGTCAACACCATCCATACCGACGGCCGGGACGTGCTGGTGGGCTCGTTCCCGATCAGCATCGACTACCGCGAGTTCGCAGATTTTGCCAAGACCCAGGAGGTGGCCGACGAGGCCTGGATCATTCACGCGAACCTGCCCAGGAGGCAGATCATCCTGGGGGTGGACCGGCTGGACTACACCAAGGGCATCCCCCAGCGGTTGCTGGCCTTCGATAACGCCCTGGCGCGCTACCCCGATATGGAGGAGGAAGGTCACCCTGCTCCAGGTGGTGGTGCCCAGCCGGCAGGGGGTGAAGGAGTACGAGAAGCTCAGGCACGAGATCGAGCGCCTGGTGGGCGAGATCAACGGCAGATACACCGAGGTGGGGTGGACCCCGGTGCACTACATCTTCCGCTCCCTGCCCCGCAAGGAGCTGGTGGCCTACTACCGGACCTGCGAGATCGCGCTCATCACGCCGCTCAAGGACGGCATGAACCTGGTGGCCAAGGAGTACTGCGCCTGCAGCATCGAGGGCAACGGCGTCATGATCCTCAGCGAGTTCGCCGGGGCCGCGGCCCAATTCTACCCCCACGCCCTGCTCGTGAACCCCTACGACCTCGAGGGCGTGGCCGACGCCATCTACCGGGCCTTCACCATGGACCAGGAGGAGCGGCAGGCCCGAATGAGGAGGCTCCAGGCCTCGATCCAGAAGCACGACGTCGTCAAGTGGGTCAACTCGTTCCTGCGGGCCGGCCTCTCCAAGGATCTCGACGACTTCCCGCAGATGGAGTTCTTCGTGCCCAGGCAATAAGCCGCACCCGGCTTAAACATCACCCGGGGATGGCGGGCCCGCCCCCGGACGTAGTCCCGGCTGCGGGCCCGTAAAACACCCTCAGAAGAAGGGCTGTGTTTTAATGCCCAGGCTGATGCCTGCCTCTTCGGGGTCCCCGTCGTCCATGAGGATGAAGAACTCCCCGTCCGGGGTGGCTATCCCGAGATCCGTCTCGTCCACGAGGAAGTGATCGAAAGCCAGCTGGAGTTCGTCATGGTAGTCGAGGACGGCATAGGGGAAAGCAGAGACGGGCTCTGTGCCCCTGTCCGAGTACGAGAACAAGGCTTCGATGAAGCCCCCATTGAACCACAGCATCCCTATCGAGGCATACGCCATATCGCCAGGGGAAGCATTGCGCCGGGAGGAGATCTCACTCAGATAGTAATAGGATCCGTCCAGGCTCGAGGCGCCCCAGCCGTCCTTGCTCGAGATTCTCACGAAGATGCTGATCCCCACCTCATCGGGGGCGGAGAACTCGGGTGCCACGATCACGTCGCCCGCCTTGGCGGTCATGGCAAAGGATGTGATCTCCTCATCGATCTCGTCGTCCATGACGGTCAGGGTCAGGCGGCACGTGTCCGGGTCGATCGCGTACGTGCCGGTACGCTGCTCTTCTTCTGTTCCGGCGACGAATCTCCCGGCCCCGTCAAAGGTGACTACCGATATCTCGGAGCCGGCCCGGTTGAGGTTCATCGAGAGGTAGGTCCCGGAGATGTCGGAGACGCTCAATGATGAATCGCGCCTGCACAGGACGGTGAGGCCCACATTCCCGTCGTCGATCATGTCCGTCACCACGGCGATCTCGCGGTCGAAGGTCATGAAACCGGGCCCGTCCGGCTCGGCGGACAGCATGAAATACCCGGGGCCGGCCATGGTATATTCTCCGCGTTCATCACCGGTGTCCCCGCTCGAAGAAGCCTCCTCGACCGCAGTCCAAGAACCGTCGGCCGCAAAAGTCAAGCTGCCGGCGATAGCCTTGCTTGTTGCCGCAGGGGTATCGAAAGACAGGTGGCAGTAGTTGTAGGTTCCCCACAGGAGAAGGGCTGTCACGGTATCCTCAAGAGGCTCGTCCGGGTTGATCCCGGTGATCGGGGTGTTCACGAGCACCTCGCCGGTTGCCTTCCTGGTGACCGAGAGATTCCCGTCGGGGCTGATGCCGATCTCGAGGGCATCGAAGAGCGCGTCGATCCCGTCGTGGTTGACCGTGCAGTCACCGGTGAAGGGGGCGAAGCCGGCATCGAGGCCGAAGCCGGAAAAGAGGTTTGCAAAGAATGCCTGGATGTCTTCGAGCGCGGAAGAGATCGCATCATCAGTGATTTGGGCCGGATTGCCGTAGAGCGCAGCCGGATTGCCCGTCTGCGCGGCCATGGCCAGGACCAGGGTGGTCAGGGGGTTGACATTGGCCGTGCCGGGGCCTGGTGAACAGGAATACCAGGACCGCGCTCCGTCCGTGGCCCTGATCACGAAGGGCGGGGTAAGGCCGGTGACGTCGAAGCTGAAGCTCCCGTCCGGCCCGATGTCCTGTGGTCCCAGCTCCTCGCCGCTAATGTCCTTGAGCGTGACCGTGCCGTCAATAGCGGCCCCGGAAGACGCGATGCCCGAAACCGCTGGCGCGGTGGGAGGGCTGCCCTGGCCGCCGCTGTCCGAGCTGCTGGAGCTGTCGGAGCAGCCCGCAAAGGCCAGCATGATAAAGACCGCCGCCACAAACAGAAAACCGCCTCGTTTCCTCATCTATTCCTCCTTGATGCATTTTCTTGCTGTATGGATAGACCATGGTGAAAAAACTCCGGGTTTCCGGTTGTCCGGTCCGATTATCCCGAGAAAGCCAGAGTAGTATACCTTTTTGCGGCGATTCGGTCCATTGGAAACGCACATCGAGCGGCTTTTTGTGGTAAATCGTGGAATCTTGAGAACTTGAGGATACCGGGTTCACGGTCCCGGCCGAATCCCCTCAAGGGACCGGGCGGGGACTCGCCGAGACGTCATCCCTGCGGCTGGAGCCGGGCCGGTTCCCAGAATCGCCGCGTCTCATCGGGGATGGGAGCCCGTCCGATCGCTCTCCGGGAGTACGGCTCTGCTCAGAAGCAGGAGCCGTCAAGGCACGAGTCATTCCAGCGTCGGTGATCGAGGTTCTTGACAGGATGGAGCTGCCCGCCTTGCCGCCATTGGGACCCACATCGGGAGGCACGGTCAGGTGCCGGGGGCTTGCCTTGCTGCTTCGCCTTTGCGCCCTGCCGCCTGCTGTTGTCGAGGCGTCAGGGCCTGAGGCGTCTTCTCATCCCCGCGAGCCCGACGAGCCCTGCCCCTACGAGCAGCATGGTTGCCGGCTCCGGGACCGGCGCTGTCGTCGATGCCACATCGCCGGAGCGGACCGCCCATGCCCCAAGATATTGGTTCGGGTAAGTAAGGACCTGGTTCCTGTATTCAAAGCTGAAGGCCCATGCCGCAGTATTGCCGAACTCGTTGGGCTCGGTCACCGTGCTCGTAAAATATCGCAAGGGCTCGATGTTTAAAAAAGAAACCACGTTGCCGTTTCCATCTATGAAAGTCGCGTTCGGAGTTCCGTCAGCAGGTTCGGCAACATTCCCGAGTTACACATAGTACATATACCCCAACTCGCTGCTGGAGATATCGAAGCCGCTCACCGCAGGGTCGGTAATCGGCAGCCGCCAGTCATCAAAGCCGCCATAGACCAGGCTGTCCGCCCAATCCATGGCATCGCTCCAGATCATGTGGCCAGATGGAATCGGATAGCTTTCGCCGGTGCTCAAGTCTGTGTAGGTCCCGTAATCCAATCCATCGGTATAACCCGATGTCCCCGCATAATTCGCATCCTGAAGCCAGGTAATGTCGAATACATCGTCATACACAAGCCCGCTGCCACGGTCCCAGAGCATGGCGTTGACTGTGCCCGAAAAACCTGCCAGGCAAACAAAAACAATGAAAAAAAGCAATCTCCTTTTCATTTCTCATCCTCCTCTCGTGGCCGAATGCGGACACGAAATTATTTTAAAGAGCCTGGAGTGAATCGGTTCAGCATTCATCCCCTTGCCTACTCCTCCTCCGAGCACTGGGTAAAAACATCCGGTGCAGCATGAAAAGCCGAACAGTCAGTGGCGTTCACAACAGCGCTGGCAGTCTCCATGGCGGACGATCCGATGGTGTCGGTGATCGTCACGGATGCAGTGTCATCCTCGATTGCATACGTGTCCGCGTCCATGCCGCACCTGAGAGCCCCGGTCGAATCCACCTTGAAGATCCACACGTCAGAATCGCGGAGATCCTGATAATAACTGGACGTGCATCCGGCGGAAGAGAGCTTTTACCAGAACCTCATGGTGTGCCACGCCCGCCTGGGCAACTACGCCGAGGTGGAATAGACATACCTCCACTGCACAGACATGCTGAGCGAGCTTCTCGGCGTCGCCCCCTCACAGAAGACCCAGGAAGTCTACGAGATGGCCCGGAACCCTGCCTGCTGAGGAAGAAAGGGGAGATCAAGCTCCAGTCCTTGATCCGGAAGAGCGGCATTGCGAACCGGGTCGACTCGTTCCCGCGGGCGGGCATCTCCGGGGACCTCGACGACTTCCCGCAGATGGAGTTCTTCGTGCCCAAGCAGTGATCCTCCGGCCCTTTCAGATCCTGGAAAGCGGTCCTCCTCAGGGGATGTTCCCTGCAGCCGGACAAAAAACCCGGCAGGGTCTTGTGACGCCCTGCCGGGTTTCGCGATCCGTAGCACCGCCGCCCTCACGCGGCGATGCGGAAACTCATTAGAAAGTGTTGAGGGTCTTGACGCCCAGGCTGATGCCCGCCTCTTCAGACTCTTCAGGATCGTAGTTCTCACTCGTCATGACGAAGAACTCGCCGTCCGGGGAGGCTATCCCGAGGAACGCCCCTCCCACCAGGAAGTAGTCGAGGGCTAAACCAGGCTCATCCGGATGGGAGTTAGCCGTCACGTATGGGATTCCTTCTTCAGAATAATCAAGTTCTGGGGTGGAGTTGATAAAGGAACCGTTAATGGAGCCACCATTCATGGTAAGCTCGGCGCGCACGGTGTATGCCGCATAGTCATTTGGGATATTCTCGACAACCTCCGGATCGGAGTACAGCTCGGACAGGTAGTAGTTGCCGTTCAGGCTCGAAACACTCCAGCCATCCTTGCTCGATGTCCGTACCAGGATACTGATTGCCGCCTCCTGATCTGCGGGATAATATTCGGGCACCACGATCACGTCGCCGCCCTTGGCCACCATGCCGGTCAGAGCGCCGTCGGGGGAATTCACGGTGATCCGGCCCGTGCCTGCGTCGACCGAGTAGGTGCCGGATTCACCACCTTCAGCGGTGTAGCCGCCGCTTCCGTTGAAGGCGATCACCGCTATTTCGGATGTCGCGTAGGCGTTGCCGTCCACCGTCTCCCTGCCGAGCTCCATGAGCAGGTAGGTGCCGGAGATGTCGGCGGCGGTGAGGGATGTGTCGCGCTTGCACAGGATGGAGATGCCCACGTCCCCGTCCGAGGCGTCCATATCGGGCATGACCATGATCTCGCGGTCAGGGGTCATGAAGCCCGGCTCGGAAGAATTGCCGTCGAACGTGAAAACTCCCGGAGCAGCCATGGCATATTCGCCGCTGTCTGTTCCGCTCGAAGGCGACTCCTCGACAGCGGTCCAGGTGGTGTCCGTCACGAAGGTCATGTAGCCCGCGCCCGCATCTGATTCGTTGCCTCCGGCCGGGGTGTCGAAAAACAGGTAGCAGTAGTTGTAGGTCCCCCACAGGAGATCAGTGGAAACGTCATCGAGAGGCTCGGCCGGGTTGATCTCGCCGATCGGGGTCTCGCCAATTACGGGGCTGCTGGTTGCCTTTTTGGTGATCGTGAGGAAGCCTTCGGCAACGGTGAAATCCAGGGCGTCGAAGAGCGCATCGATCCCGTCGTGGTTGACTGTGCAGTTGCCGGTGAAGGGGTCGAAGTCCTCGTCCACGCCGAAGCCGGCAAAGAGGTTCGCGAAAAGCGCCTGTACATCATCGAGCGCCGAGGCGATCGCATCATCGGCGACCTCGGACGGGTCGGCGTACGCGTCCTCCGGGTCACCCGACTCCACAGCCATTGCCAGGGCCAGCATGGTCAGGGGGTTCACGTTGGCCGTGCCGGGGCCCGCGGCGTAGGAAAACCATCTCTCCTCACCGGAAGTGGCCTTGATCACGAAGGGCGGGGTCAGGCCGGTGACGTCGAAGCTGAAGCTCCCGTCCGCCCCGATGTCCTGTGGCCCCAGCTCCTCGCCGGTCGCGTCCTTGAGCGTGACCGTGCCGGAGATGGCGGCCCCGGTGGACGCAATGCCCGAGACCGTGGGCGCGCTGGAGCTGCTGGAGCTGCTGGAGCAGCCCGCGAGTGCCAGCATGGCGCACATCGCCAGTGAAAACACAAAACCGCCTATTTTCTTCGTCCTTGTTTCCTCCTTCATCCTGTTGTTTTTTTCTGTGTGACGATCACTATTGAAATGCCCTGAACGCCGGATCATCGGCTTTCGGCGAACACATTTGATTTTGTTTGTAAGTATACCTGCTAGTGATGATTCGGTTCAACTGTAAAAGATCTTTACCCTGGTTCTGTTAAAAAAACCGGTCATGCGCCAAGCGGTGCGGGGAAAGGTCCTTAGTCCCGGCAGCGGCGCCTGCGCGGCAGGTGGCGAGCGGGGCCCTCCGGGCCCCAGGTTCTACGGGAAACCTGCCCGAGGATCACATAGGGCTTAACTATTCGATGTGAAGTATAATATATTAAGCATGAGCCGCATCGACACAGCAGCAATCTTCCAGATCATCATGGATACCATGTGGGACCTGGCCCACGTCTGAAGCATCAGGGAGAACCGGTTCCTCTACTTCAGCCCCATGGTCGAGAAGCTCCACGGCTATACCCAGGAAGAGGCGGTCAAGCTCCACTGGACCGATTTCATCGCCCCGGAGAGCCTGGATGGGCACATTAGGTACGTGGGGGCCCGCTACATCCAGGCCGCCCAGGGTATCGACCACCTCAAGGAATCCTCCCCCGCCGAGTGCTACGAGTACCTGGGCCTGCGAAAAGACGGCTCGCGTATCTGGCTGGAGCAGAACATCAACTATCTCCTGGGCGAGGATGGCAAGCCCTCCCTGTCCATCGGCATCAGCCGCGAAATCCAGGCCCGCAAGGAGATGGAGGAAAAGCTCAAGGCCGCCTACGAGCAGATGGAGGAGGTGGTCAGGGACACCTCGGCCCAGCTCAAGGAGCTCAACACCACGGTCAACGTGCTCCTCGAGCAGCGCGAGACCTTCAAGAAGAGCTACCGCAAGGACCTGAGCGCGCACATCGCCGGCCTGATCAAGCCCTACCTCGACAAGCTCAGGGCAACCAGGCTCACCCCGGACCAGCTCGCCCTGGTCGAGCGGATCGAGTACAGCCTCAAGGAGGCGGTCACGCCCATGGCCCGCAAGCTCTCCTCCGGGCTCAACTCGCTCTCGCCCGTCGACCTCCAGGTGGCACTGCTCATCAAGGATGGCAAGTCCACCAAGGAGATTGCCGAGGCCATGAACCTCTCTGCCAAGACCATCGAGTTCCACCGGGAAAAGATCCGGGAAAAGCTCGGCATCAAGAACCAGAAGGTCAATCTGAGGTCCATGCTGGCCTCCATGGAGTAACCTTTCCGCATTCCCCGGCCGGGTAAGTTTCTCTGACAGACGCCCGCGCATCCGCCCCTGGCAGGGACCTACCACGCCGGCGCGGTTCTCTCACGGCACGGTATCCTGAAAAGTCCTACTTCCACTGGGTAATAACCAGGCATTCTTCCGGGTATGTTTTCTTACAGTGCCGTGGTTTACTGGCATGTGAAAGATAAGGGGATCAACGAGGAGAAATTACAACCAAGGAGGAACGCATGAACTTCGCATTTCCGCTCACCAAGATCGTTTTCGGCGATGGAGTCTCGACCCAGGCCGGGACCCATCTCCTGGCGCTGGGCGCCAGGAAGGCCCTGTGCATCTACGACAAGGGCATCAAGGACGCAGGCATCGTGGACCCGGTTATCGAGGCCATTCAGCTGGCAGGTATAGAGGTGGTCCAGTTCGACAACGTAAAGGTCTCGGTGCCCTATTCGACCGTGTTCGAGTGCGTCGAGATCGCCCGCGAGGCGGGCATCGACACCATCGTGGCCGTGGGTGGCGGCAGCGCCATGGACACGGGCAAGGCCGTGAACGTGGCACTGACCCAGCCCGGCGACTTCGAGAGCTACGTGGGCCTGCTCGATGCGGGCGTGCTCCGCGGCCCGCTCATGAAGCCCTATGTCTGCATCCCCACCACCGCGGGCACGGGCAGCGAGGTGTCCAACGTGGCCGTGGTCATGGACGAGAAGACCGGCATCAAGAAGGCCCTCCCGCAGGCCGAGGTCACCCCGACCATGGCCCTGGTGGACCCGGTGATCCAGTCCAAGATGCCCCCGGGGCTCACCGCGTCCACGGGCCTCGACGCCCTGGCGCACGCGGTGGAAGGCATCGGCGGATTCAAGCGTAACCCCATGCTCACGGCCTGGGGCCTGGAGGTCGTGGAGCGGGTGTTCAAGTACCTGCCGCGTGCGGTGGCCAACGGCTCGGACCTGGAGGCCAGGGAGAACATGGCCATGGCCGCGACCTTCGGCATCCTGGTAGGCTCCTACGGGGGCTTCCACCTGCCCCACGCCATGGGGCATTCCATCGAGGCGGTCACGCACTGCCCCCACGGCATCACCTGCGCGTTCACCCTGCCCGAGGTGTGCGAGTGGTACGCGGATCTCATCCCGGACGAGACCCGGAAGATGGCTGCCATGCTCGGCGTGGAGTCGAACAGCGGGCGGCCCATCGAAGAGGTCGGCAGGGAGTTCAAGGACGCGCTCAGGAAGTTCTACATCGATCTCGGATCGCCCAGGGCGGACAAGATCATCCCCGATCCGGCGGACATCCCGCAGATCATTGATCTGTCCATGGGCGAGTTCGGCTACATCACCTGCCCCAAGAAGCCGACCAGGGCCCAGCTCACGGGATTGATGGAAGCGGCGTACGAGAGCCTGGTCTGATGTTAAAGGGGATTCGCGAGATAACCACACAGGAGAGAAGCCATGGATAAGGTACTGAGAATAAACATGACGAACAAGACGGTGACATGGGAAGACCTCAAGGAGGACTACAAACTCTTTGGCAACCGCGGCCTGGTGGCCAAGGTGCTCAACGACGAGGTCGATCCGGCCTGCGAGCCGCTGGGCGAGGGCAACAAGCTCGTGTTCGCGCTGGGGATGCTGGCGGGCACCGGGTTTCCGACCGCCAACCGGCTCTCGGTGGGGACCAAGAGTCCTCTGACCAAGGGCATCAAGGAGGCGAACTCGGGAGGAAACATCGGGTCCGTGCTGGCGCGCCAGGGTGTTCAACTGATGATCGTCGAGGGCAAGCCTGCGGATGGGTCCCTTTCCATCCTGAACATCAAGGCCGACGGCGGGGCGGAGCTCGTGGATGCCGGCGAGTATGCCGGAATGGGCACCTATGACCTGGTTGGAAAGCTCAAGGCGGTTCACGGAGACAAGATCGCGGTTGCCTGCATCGGCGGCGCCGGCGAGCGGGGATACGCCAACTCCACAATCCAGGTCACGGACTTTGCCACCGGGCATCCCTGCCGTGCTCTGGCCAGGGGCGGCGTGGGCTCGGTCATGGGGTCCAAGGGACTGAAGGCCATCGTCATCGAGCCGGCCAAGTCCAAGGCAGAGGTCGCCTTTGCGGACAAGGAGAAGTTCAACAAGGCCATGAGGGCCTTCCTCGAGGTGCTGGACCGCAACGCGTCCATGAAGGCCATGAACAAGTTCGGCACCATGATCGGCATGGCGGTCACCGGCAAGACCGGGGCCCTGCCCGTGAAGAACTTCAGCGGCCGGCGCTGCGAAATTCTCGAGGACATCGGGGTGACCAAGTTCTTCCAGATCATCAACCGCCGGGGGGCGAAATCCGAGATCCCCTGCCAGCCGGGCTGCCCGATCAAGTGCCACAACACCTGGGTCGACGAGAACGGTGAGTACGTGACCTCGGGCTTCGAGTACGAGACGGTCGCGCTCATCGGCTCCAACTGCGACATCCGTGACCTCGACCTCATCGCCCGGATCGAGCGCCTGTGCGACAACTTCGGGATCGATACCATCGAGCTTGGCGCCACCATCGGCGTGTGCATGGAGGGCGGCAAGATCCCCTGGGGCGACGGCGAGAAGGCCCTGGGGCTCGTCAACGAGATCATCGAGGGAACCGAGTTCGGCGCGGTCCTGGCCCAGGGAACGAAAGTGACCGGAGAGCACCTCGGGGTCAAGAGGATCCCCTGCGTCAAAGGTCAGGCCATGCCCGGGTACGACCCGCGCAACAGCAAGGGCACGGGCGTGGGCTACGCGACCTCTCCCCAGGGCGCTGACCACACGGTCGGCACCACCAGCGGCTCTGCCGGCGACTTCAGAAACACGGGCCGCATCCAGATGTCGCAGAAGGTCCAGGTTCTCTATGCCCTGGCTGACAACTTCTTCTGCCACTTCGCCGCGCTGCCCCTGGCCAGCACGCACAAGTTCGGCATCATCCACATTGCCGAGGCCTTTGCGGGCAAGTTCGGGGGCGAGTGGACACCCGACCGGCTCTTCGGCATCGGGCTGCAGACGCTGATCCAGGAGAAGAAGTTCAACCGCGGGGCAGGGTTCACGGCCAAGGACGACCGGCTGCCGCAGTTCTTCTACGACGAGCCTTCTCCCATGACCGGGGCCGTGTTCGATTTCACGGACGAGGATCTGGCCCAGGTCCTGCCGTTCTAGGCCGGGAGTCTCGGTAAGAAAGACGCATCACACGCGGGCGGGAGCGGTCTCCATCGCCTCGAGCGAGGCCTGACGGGCAGCGCGCCGGGGTTGCTCCCGCCCGCCGATCATGCACCGCCACGACAAGAGGGGGGTATCAGGCCGAGAGAAAAAGGAAAGATTCGGTTCAAGCCCGATACGCTCATCGCAGCCGACATCGCCGGGGTGAGGAGCTCACCCGTGCAGGCATCAGGGCTGGCATACACCCGAAGGGGCAGCCCGGGAAGAGGGCCGACAACCGCGATTCTCTCGTGCACCGATACCCACGCCGGCGAAGGGCCCGCAGGCGAACAGCGGGGCACCGCTTCAGGCCCAGACGCTCTGCGCGCGCAGCCCGGGGTCCTCGATGCGTTTCTGCACCTCGGGTCCGTGGTCGAGGAGAAAGTCGCTCTCCGAGTCGCTCAGCCCCTGTTCCCTGAGCCCGCCGATCACGGTCCGGGCGATTTCCTCGATCAGAAGCGCCTTCATCCGATAGAGCGTGGCGCCCTGCGCGCGCGAGTGTATGGTCACCAGGTCGCTGAGCATCGCGTGGAGGCGGGACCCCAGGATGGGCAGGTGGGCCAGCGAGCGGTGCATCCACTTGTAGAAGGGGCGGTAGCGCCTGTTGAGCAGAAAGGCGATGGAGATCACGTCCGCGATGTAGCGGGTCTCGGCATACTGGGCGGCCACGAGCTCGCCACGGCGGACGCTTCTGAGAAAGTTGTACTGGCCCGACTGGGCCGCGCTCATCAGGTACGAGGCGAGCTTCTTGCGCCGCAGATCCTCTGGGTAGCCCCCCAGCAGGGCCTCGCGGATGCGGGTGAACTCGCCGGCAGGATCGGTGAAGACCTCCCCGTTGGTGCACACGGCCAGGTTCTCCTCGGGAATGGCCCGCCACTGGCTCAGGGTCTGGGGGATAGACTCCAGGCCGGTGAACTGCCGGTAGAAGGCCCCGATCTCGAACACCCCGACCCTGCCCATGCCCCAGACGCTCGGCGTGCGGGCCGGCATCCCGGCAAACTCTCCCGGAAGCCGATCGTACTCGGCCTGGAGCGCCTCCCCGATGGCCGAGTAGTCTTCGCGGGTCAGCCACAGGATGAACGAGGGGCCCCAGTCGTGGTCGCGGGAGATCTCGTCGTCGAACCCGAAGCATTCCGAACCGTCTCCCACCAGTCCGGCCGCGATGCGGTCCCGGCAGGAGGCGAATTTCCGCTCGATCATGGGGGCGCCGTGCGCGTCGAAATACTCACGGGCCAGTTGAAGTCCCTTCATGCGCTGCTCCTCTCATGGGTATTATCGGTGACCGTGCAGCCGGCACGGCGTATTCCGGGATCGCGGGGAAAGAGCCTCTCCCGAGGCATTAAAACAACCCCGGCCGCCCCGGGAACGGGCGTGGACCGCGCGGGAGTCTGCTGCCGGTGTTTTTCAGCTCCGGTCCCGGCCCTCGCGCCCCACCTCGTCGAGCGAGGCGTACCCGAGACTCTTGAAGAGGTTCGTGTAGCTCTCCTGCGCAAGGTTTCTCCCCTGCCCGAGGGCCTCCCGCACGTCGTTGAGATACAGCAGCAGGGTCTCCTCCGAGTAGGTCTCGAGCTCGCATCTCAGGTAGTTCGCAAAGGCCGAGCCGTCCCCGGTCACGATGTGGGGGTACCGTGCCGCGAACTCGCCCATCCAGCGCTTTTCAACGGCAGTGATCTCGTCGAGGACAGAGATGATCTCAGGGTCGTCCTTGAGGGGGGGGGGATGAAGTTGTCCATGCGGGCGTACTTCTCGGTCATCAGGTTCCTGCCCGCCTCCGCGGCCGTTTTCAGGTCGTCCAGGTAGGAGGAGAGGGTTCCTTCCGACAGGACGCTGTGGGCCATCCAGCGCATTGCCCTGAATGTCTCGGGCATCTCCTGGCAGGGGGCGTTCCCGCGCGCGTTGACCTTCCTGAACATCGCGAGCTCGAGCTCGATGATGAGCTGGATCAGGTCCTGGCGGGCGTCAGGCGTCTTCTCCATGGTGCGGTCCTTTCATCGTTGGAATGGTCTCTTGGGAGACAGTGTATACAATACTGCAGGTCGCCGGCGAATCAAGGGGATGGTTTCCTTTGGCAAACTAGAGGATGTCTTGATCTGCCTTAGGGCATACGGGAATCGGCACGGGTTTCTCCGGGCGTACGACACCGCCCGGGTGAAGTGGTGGAGACGGGAGGCAAGAGCCTCACGCCTCCACCCGCGGTTAAAAAACGAAGGTAAGGCTTGCTGCTAGGCGTTTTCCTTAGAGGCGGTCTTCCCGCAGATACGGCCGAACACCAGGCAGTCGGGAATAGCACAGCTGCCAAGGCGGCTGGCTCCGTGGGGGTTTCCGACAGCCTCGCCCGCGGCATAGAGCCCTGGGACCGGCTTGTCGGATTCCATCTCGATGACTTAACCCCTGGCGTTGATCATGACGCCGCCCATGGTATGGCGGGTATCGTGATGGCCATGACCACCTGTTCCATGATGCCCCAGAATACCCGTCGCGTTTGCCTGCGTGAGGGCGGTGCAATCACGGGGAAGCACATGGGAGTCTCCCGGGCAGTCAATCAGGGATGTCTGACAGGGACGCCGGGGAGTGCGCACTGCATGCGTGGAACCGGTACCCACCGGTAACCGGTCCGGGAGCGAGGCTCTTTTTAGCGAAGCGATTCCCAGGACCGGAGTTCTCACGACCGGCTCATTCGCCCCGGCGGAACCCGATGACGCTCGAGGGCTGCGGCCCATGCCCGGTGAATCCTTTTGCACTATGCTTCCTGTCGAGGGTCGCCGGTGAAGCTCGGCAGGATTGCACGAGGCTCAGGTGTTCCCTCCTGCCCGGCGGTCCCACTCGATGAGGGCACCGCAGTCCTCGCAGCGGTAGCGGGCCGGGCCGCTCTCATCGGGCTCGATTTCCTCGAAATCGCGTCTCCTGACGCCTGAGGTCTCCAGGCACTCCGGGCAGCAGCCGCCTGTGAGCTCTTCGGGCTTGAGCCTCAGGTGGCAGTGCTGGCAGCGCAGGGATCTCCGCTCGGGAGGCAGCACCAGGAGACGGCGGTGAGGGCAGGAATCCATGAACGGCTCTTCCTCGCTCGATATCTCGGTATCGGGGTTAAGGCCGGCATCCCGAAGGGACACCGGCCGCCAAAAGCCTTGTTCCTCCTGGCTCAGTCGATCCTGGAGCCCGCGTCGGGCCCCGGGGAGCTGGTGAAGACCGCGTCGATCTTCAGGACAACGGCGCCCTTGGATTTCATGGGGATCTTCCTGATCCGGGCGATCTCCTCGATCCAGGCAGCGGTCTCTTCGAAGATTTTGCCCGAGGTCTCGATGGTGACCGTGCCCTTGATCTGGTAGGCCTCGCCGGTCTCGGGGTTCCAGAAGGCGAGGGATGCCTGCGGGTTTGCCTTGAGGTTGGCCAGGGTCTTGCCGAAATGCTGGTCCGAGATCAGGATGGTCTCATTGTCCAGGACCTTCTTTGCGCCGATGGGGACCGCGTTGGGGGTCCCGTCTGCGGAAGAGGTCGCCAGCACCGCGATGGGCTGGCTTTCGAAGAGCGCCCTGACCTTTTCGTTCATCTTTGCCATGGTGTACTCCTTTCCGGCTGAATCACTGATGTTTTTTCGTGAGCTCCAGCCTGTTCTTGTAACGGACCCCGGGCAAAAGATCAAATGTAAACCCGAAGATTCCCGGTCACCAGGGCGTCCTCTTCCGCAGGAGAGGCGAAGGTGCCTGGAAGAATGCGCTGATTTTGTGGTTGAAAACCATGGGCCGGTGGATCTATTCTCATACCCATGAAGGATCCCGGCTGCGCCGGGACCGGCAACCACGACATACAAGGACAGGAAAACCATGAGCGAACAAGAGACTCAGGCACCCGTCAGTGCCGCAGAAGCAAAAGAGAACGTCCAGGCACAGGCAGACGGCGGACCGGTGCTGTTCTACAACGACACGGTGATAGATCACTTCCTCAACCCGCGCAACGTGGGTGAGATGGCTCCCGGCGAGGCGAGCGGATACGCGTTGGTGGGCGACCCCAGCTGCGGGGACCAGATGAAGCTCTGGATCAGGGTGGATGAGGGCAGGATCGCGGACATCCGGTTCAAGTCCTTCGGGTGCCCGGGCGCCATCGCCACGAGCAGCATGGCCACCAGCCTGGCCCTCGGCATGACCCTTAAGGAGGCGGCCGAGCTCACGGACGACGACGTCATCAGGGCCCTGGGAGGCATCCCGGAAGAAAAGAAGCACTGCTCGCTGCTGGGGATCGCGGCCCTCCAGAAGGCCATCAACGACTGCCTGCTGGGCGGTATGGGCGTTGAGGATGACGACGGCCATGATCTATCTTGACCACAACGCCACCACGCCGGTATCGCCACAGGTCCTCGAGGCCATGCTCCCCTTCTTTGGGGAAAATTTCGGCAACGCGTCGAGCTTTTACCGGGCGGGACGCGACGCCAGGGCGGCGCTCGCCGAGGCCAGGGCTGCCGTGGCCGCGTGCATCGGCGCCTCCGCGCAGGAGATCGTGTTCACGGGCTCGGGCACAGAGGCCGACAACCTGGCCCTCAGAGGCGTGTGCCGGGCCCGCCGGGGCGGCGCGTGCCACATCGTCACCTCGGCCGTCGAGCACCACGCGGTTTTGAAAACCTGTGAGGACCTCAATGAGCAGGGTGTGGAGGTTACCCTGGTGCCGGTCGACTCGAACGGCCTGGTCGACCCGGACGAGGTGGGCCGGAGCATCACGCCCAGGACCGTGCTCATAAGCGTCATGGCCGCCAACAACGAGACGGGCGTCATCCAGCGTACTTCCGAGATCGGCAAGATCGCCCGCCAGCAAGGGATCCCGTTTCATGTCGACGCGGTCCAGGCCCTGGGCAAGGTCCCCTTTAACGTCGAGAATGCCTGTGCGGACCTCGTGTCCCTCTCGGCCCACAAGATCTACGGCCCCAAGGGGATCGGCGCCCTGTACGTCAGGAAGGGCACCCCGATCGCCCCGGTCGTTACCGGCGGATCCCAGGAGCGCGGCATGCGCGCGGGAACCGAAAACGTGGCCGCAGCCGCGGGCTTTGCCCGTGCGGCCGTGCTCGCCCAGGCCGGTCTCGAGGAAAACGCCCGGCGCCTGAGCGAGCTGCGTGATTTCTTCGAGCAGCAGGTGCTGGGCCTCATCGAGGGAGTGGAGATCAACGGGCAGGGGGCTCCCCGCGTCCCCAACACCACGAGCATGAGCTTTGCAGCCGTGGACGGGGAATCCATTCTCCTGCACCTGGACCTCAGAGGGATCTGTGCGTCCACCGGCTCTGCGTGCGCCACGGGCTCGGCCGAGCCCTCGCACGTGATGCGCGCCATGGGGATCGAGCCCCAGGAGGCCCAGTCCACCATCCGGTTTTCCCTGGGCGGCGGCACAACCCGGGAAGACCTCGAATTCACGGCCCGGGTCCTTGCGGACACCATCGGCAGACTCAGGGCCGTCTCCAGCATTGCCTGAGGCCGGTCCCCGGCAACGCGACGGGGACTGGGTCCTGTTCCTGCACTCTTGGGGGCATGGGGTCTTCCACTGCAGTGTCAGTTTCGACCAACGGGAACGATCAGGAGGGCTCCTTCCTGGAGCCCTGGCGTGCCGGCAGGCTGAAGATCAGGTATAGCACCATTGCCGCGCAGGCGGTGAGGCCTGCGAGGCAGACCAGCACGATTCCGTGGTCCCTGCGCACGACGAGCCGCGCCTGGTTTGCAGAGAGCCCCTTGTCCATGAAGGAGAGGTGCAGGGAGCAGCCCGAGACGAGCCGGGGCTTCATGGTCGCGATGTCCAGTTCCACCGCTTGGCCCTCAAAGGGCAGGGCCTTCAGCCTCGCCTCGATGCCCAGGGGCGGACTGGAGTTATCCGGGGAGGGAGATACCTTCCGGACCTCCACGGTCTCGATGGTAAGCCCGGCCCCCTTTGCCGGGGTCACTGTCCCGGTCTCGATGATGAGCCGGTCGCTGGACACGGTGAACACGCTCAGGCAATGACCGCCCAGGGCCATGACAAATGCGAGGTGAAACAACACGATGCCGAGCTTCTTCTTCAGGCAGCCCAGCCTGATCGCCGCTGCCGCGTAGCTGGCAGTGCACAGGATGGTGTTGACGGCCAGAATGAGCAGAAGGCAGAAGAGCGTGAACATCCACACGTAGAGTCCGGGCCGAGACCACACCGGAGCGAGCCAGGCCGGCAGGGTCATGAAATCGAGCTCCTTGAAGAGCAGCTCGTTAACCGAGGTGACCACCGCTCCGGCAAAGAGGTTCGCCGAGGCGAGCACCAGCAGCCAGAACCCCAGGTCCATCCGCGAGAGGAACCGCCAGAGCCGCCTCACGAGAACACCCCGGTCAACTTGATGAACAGGTGCTGGACCTGGTGGGTGTAGAGAATGAAGGGCACGGGCACGAGGCCCATTGCAATCAGCGCGGCCGTCGCTCGGAATGATATGCGGGTGCTGCCCGCGTGCAGCAGCGCAGCATAGAGGCACCACAGGCACGCGCTGGCCAGGTGCCGCGGGCTCCAGGAAAACGGGAAGGACCACCCCACGAAAGACCATACCGCTCCGAGCACCTGGGCTGTGGTAAACAGGATGAACCCCCACAGCACGCACCGCCTGACGGCCTCCTGGGTGTCGAGGCGAAGCAGGAGGGCGGCCAGGGCCAGGAAGCCGCCCGTGATGAAGAAGGCGATCCCGGAAGTCTCGACGAGAAAGAAGATCGGGGCGAGCGCCACCCCTGTCTTGGCCGAGGGGAATGCAGGCGCCGGGGCGGGAATAAAGGCCGCGAGAGAGCAGAGCACCAGGGCTGCGGCGGCCACCCTGCCAGGGACCCTGGCCCCGGAGCGAAAGAAGCTCAGGCTGATGAGCGCCAGGAAGATGGGTATGATCAAGGGACCGTCGACCCACAGGGCGGGGAACCACTCACCCTCGAACCGGCCCCTGAAAAACAGGCCCGCCGCGTTGAGCACGATGCCGAGCGGAACGAGAACCGCCCCGGCCCGCGGCCAGGGGGTGAAATATGCCAGGCTCCCGGCGATGTACAGGAGCAATGCCACGATCAAGATGCTGTGAATATCCATGTGCCGGTCTCCTAAAGCGATTATGCTAACTCTGGTACAATGACAAAAACAACAGAAAAACCCGGAGGGAAGAAAAAAGGGTGTCTCCAATGCGCGAAGGGTGCCGAACCGGAGTTGATAAGCCCCGCCTCCGGGCACATTATGTCCTTCATTGCAGCTCCTGGGGTATCCACCCATGGGAAGGTCTCGAATCCTTCGTGAGGTACAGGTGTTTATCGGGAAAGGGGCTGGAAAGCGATGAAGGATGTCCGATGTCGCCCTGGTCTATCCCTATGTATACCGGCACGCAGCAAATGCCCTGCTCTTCTACCCGGCCGGCATTGCCCAGCTCGGCACGCTCCTGCGTTCGGCGGGGCTGGAGGTGTCGGTTATTGATCTGACCTTCCGGAACCTCGAGGATGCCCTACGCGACCTGGAGAGCTCGAGGCCGAAAATCGTGGGCATATATGCAGCGATGACCATGGTGGACAACGCCCGCACCCTTGCCCGGCGTCTCCGGCGCAGCATGCCCAATGCCGTGCTGGCGTGTGGCGGCCCCATGCCCGCGGTCCGTCCCAGACAGTTCCTGGCCGACTTCGACCTCGTGTTCCGAGGCGAAGCCCTGGCCTCGTTTCCGCGGTTCTGCCATGATCTCCTGGAATCTGGAAGCCTCCGGGATGTGCTTGCACATCCAGGCAGGTACCCCGGCATCTCCCATGCCGGCCGCGATCAATCGGCCTGGACGCCGCCCGCGCCGAGCGGGAAAGACTTTCTCGACAGTCTGCCCGCACCCGACCTCAAGGATTTCGATCACAGCCGGTACCAGCGGTTCTGGAAGGATCGCTCGGATTACTCACCCGCGTGCATCATGACCACCTACGGCTGCCCCTATGATTGCGAGTTCTGCTCGAAGCCCATCTTCGGCAGCCGGTTCCGGGCACGGAGCATGGGCAGTATCCTGCGGGAGATCCGGGCCATCAGGTCCAAGGGCTACGACGGCCTGTGGGTCGCGGATGACTGCTTCACCCTGAGCCCGCCGCACGTGAGGCGATTCTGCCGGCTTCTCGAGCGGGAGGGCCTCGAAATGACCTGGACCTGCCTCTCTCGGGCGCAGGAGATGCTGGCAAAGGACATCCAGCTCATGAAGCGGGCCGGATGCCGGAGGGTTTACTTCGGGCTGGAGTCGGGCAGTGACGAGGTGCTCGGGCTCATGAACAAGCGCATCACAGCGGCAGAGGCCGCAAGGACCGTGGAGCTCTTTGCCCGTGAAGGCATCGAGACAGCCGGGTTCTTCATGATCGGGTACCCGGGAGAGACCCGCGAGACCATCGAGACCACGCTCCGGTGGGCGCTGAGCCTCCCGTTGGATGACATCTCCTTCACGGTACCGGTGCCGCTTCCCGGCACAAGGCTCTTCGAGCGGGTTCAAGGCGTGCGGCCCGATGTCGACTGGACCTACGAGAACGAAAACCGGGTGATCTATTGCTCCGAGTTCCCGGAAGAATACCTGCAGGGCCGCATCCACGACACCCTCGAGCGGTTCCGGGCCAGGAAGAGGCAAATGAGCGGGTGAGGCCCCATGCAGGCCTTCAGCCATGAAATCCGAATATCGGACCGGGTCTCCCTGGTGCACGTCCCCGGGGCTGGGCAGGGCAAGACGGCAGGGATGGGAAAGGGCCTGTACTTGTGCCTTGAGGGAAGGGTGTGTTGCGGTGAGTCCGCCGGCTTCGGGGCGCCGGTGTTCAAGTCGGAAGACGGGACCTTCTTTCCCACCTTGGAATCACTGGAGCACCCGGGCGAGGACCGGATCGATATGGTCTTCTCCCTGGACCGGCGTCTCTTCTGGCACCTGGCCGGGAAAAGGGCCCCGGCCGGCCTCACCCGCATCTCCGAGCTGCTGGTCGATCTCTTCATGAAACATACAATCTTCCAGGCGCCTCTGCTCAGACTCCGGGACCGTGTTCTCGGGCTCATGTCCCTTGAGGGCAGGATGCTGCCGGTCAGGGGGATCGGCAGCTTGAAGGTGTCGTTCTTTTGCCGTGGATCGAAGGTTTATATCCGGGCGAACGGTGACGGGATCTGCAGGAGAGGCAGGCTCATCATGCTCAACGAGGTGGAAGGCGAGCCATTCGACCAGGTGACGGCCGGGGGCGTGCGGCTCGAAGGTCCACGGATCCCTGCATGGATGGAGTCGGGTTTTAACACCGAGATCAGGAGCCCCCGGCTGGGCCTGGGCTTCTCACTCTTCCCCGGAGGGCCGGGCATGGAGCGCGCCAGGGTGTTCTTCGGCAGAGAGGTGGCAATGGGCCTGAACTGGGCGGGGCTGGCCCTGAGCATCGAGCATGCGAGCCCTCTCTACGGGGTGAGTATCCACCAGGTAAGGGCACCGGTTCTTCAAGGGCCTGGTTGAGATCGTGCCGAGGCCGCATACCCTATATATATTCAAGGAGCACGGGTGCGAGGGGAGGTGCCATGAACGGGCCGGGGCATGGAAGGCTCGACTTCGACCCCGCGGTCTCATCACATTCACGCTCGTGCGGAAAGCAGCCTTGGGCATGCCCACGCGCCGCAGGAGCACAAGGGCCGTCCTGCCGGGATATGGCGTTCGTGAGGCCATATGACTTTAACCTTCCTGGATATCCGCTTCCACACCCATGGATCTCTGACCGGCGGGCAGGCCATTCATTGCGTAGTGCCGCCATCCCGCCGGTTTTGGCATGAAACCGGGATCATGAACCCGGCAATACGAACGGTACATCCCCGCCTGCGGGTTTTGGCAAGGGGCGCCGGTTGGGGGAAAGGTGGACAGCATGCCGGATGAGGCTGGAACCACTGGGGCCCGTGAACCGGGTGCGTATCGGAGCATGGGAATGAGCTCCGTTGCGGAAGGAATAGTCGGGGCCTCGGCGGCCACCATCGCCGTGGTCGCGCTTACCGGGGTGGCGCCCGGGATCCTGCTCGCCGTGGCCACCATCGCGGCGGGCTCAGGCCTGATGCTGCAGGGAGGGACGATCGCCGGCCGGCTCTCGGCCATGCTCGAAGAGACGTTCCAGGGGAGGGCCTGGAGCCAGGAGCTGGGCGGCATGACTGCGGAGTTCCTCGGGGGTGTCACGGGCATCGTCCTGGGCGTGCTGGCGCTCCTGGGCATTCATCCCCTGGTCCTGCCGCCTGCAGCGGCCGTTGTGCTGGGCAGCGCCCTGATCATGGGAAGCGGCATATCCGCCAGGATAAGCATGCTCGTCATAGAGAGGGCCGAGCCCGACAGGTTTGCCCGGCAGGTGGCCCGCCAGGCAATAGCCGCTGCCGCGGGCTTGCGTGCACTCATCGGCATCGGCGCGGTGGTGCTGGGGATTCTCGGGCTCTCGGGGGTAAGCCCGGTGCTGGTGAGCCTGGTCGCCATTCTCGCAGTGGGGGTATCCGACCTCCTGAGCGGGACGGCCGTGGCGGGAAGGCTCGTGAACATGTTCCACGGGTGATCCGGGGGCGCCTGCCGGGAGAGCTTCCCGCAGCGGCTCATGCCGGAAGGTTTTTTAAGCGCCCGGGCTTTTCGCGAGGCCGGACCTTGCCGGTGGCCAGGGGGCGTTCCTCCGGGACCATGACATGGAAAAGGCTCCCGGCACCGGCAGGATCCTGCCCGTGGAACGGGGCTTCAGTGCCAGATTTCCCTCAGCTCTTCGGGTAGCATGTTCCTGATGTTCTCGAC
>JBASVF010000199.1:0-3942 GCA_049275795.1 Desulfomonilia bacterium | reverse complement strand
GATCTGCGGACCGCCGCCGTGGACCACCACCACCCGGATGCCCACGTAGTGGAACAGCACGATCTGCTTGGCGAAGAGCTTCTTGAGCTCAGGGTTTACCATGGCGTGACCGCCGTACTTGATGACGATCCTCCTGCCCCTGAAATCACGGATGTAGGGGAGTGCCTCCACGAGCACCTTTGCCCTGCTTATCGCTTGCTCCATGGCTGTTCCTTCTTGCGTTCGAATTGATCCCCTTCTTAGCACCGGCACATGAAATATTCCAGTACTATCGATCTCATCGAAGAAAGAGGAACTGTTACCCAAAACGACCGGAAATTGGAAGGGGAAAATGTGTATTTCTCTTTCCTGTCATGGAAGGGCCCTTCGGGTAATCCCGGTCCCCCAGGCCCGGTTTCCTGCTCGCGGGCTTGCAGGAGCTCTTCTTTTATGCCCAGTGGAATACCGGCGCCTCGCGGGCTATAGGTCCCCGCGGGAGAAGATGCCGT
This sequence comes from Desulfomonilia bacterium, assembly GCA_049275795.1. Taxonomy (GTDB): domain Bacteria; phylum Desulfobacterota; class Desulfomonilia; order UBA1062; family UBA1062; genus Phosphitivorax. Next base: position 3,454 of record JBASVF010000199.1, on the reverse strand, counting down.
GTGGCCTAAGGAGATGACGGAGATCCTGCCCGCCTCTAGCCTACGCAGGAGGGGATGCCGTTTCAGAAAGCCATTCCTCAATAGCGCCGCACGCGGCTCTTTTTCCGGACGAATCGAATCAGGGCTGTTCCTGCTTGCCATTTTCTCCTGGCAGGTCTACAATTTCTCCTTGTCGGTACGGCGGCGGAAGCGTTTTTAAAACAGCACCGAGAGGGCAGCAACCCATGGCACGAAGGAAGCCGACCGAGCAGGGCCAAAGGTCCCGCATCACCCGGAGACTGGATGCCCTGAAGAAAAGCGAGAAGCATTTCCGAGACTTGGTCGAGCATTCACTCACGGGTATCTCGATCATCCAGGACGGCCGGGTGGTCTATCGCAACCCCGAGCAGCAGCGCATCCTGGGGTCCCTGCCCGACGGCAGCCCGCCGAACCTCTACGACCGGATACATCCGGACGACGCCCCCGCGGTCAGGCGCCTGCATGCAGAGCTCCTCGCCGGGAGGATCGATCACCCGGGCATGGTGGCGAGGCTCTTTACCGGGAACCCGCCCGGAGAAGAATCCTGCATGAGGTGGATCCACGGCAGGGCCAGTCTCATCGAGCATGAAGGAAGGCAGGCCATCCTGCTCAACATGATGGACATCACCGCGGCCAGGGAGCTCGAACGCATGCTCACCATGCAGGACCGCATGACCTCCCTGGGCCACGTGGCCGCGGGTATAGCCCACGAGATCCGCAATCCCCTCTCCGGTATCACCATCTATCTCAACTCCTTGAAAAAGATCCTGAGCTCGGGCGCAGGCATCGAAGAGTGCTCGGCCGTCATCGACAGAATGCTCGACATCTCGCAGCGGATCGATGCCGTGATCAGGCGGGTCATGGACTTCTGCCGCCCGGGTGAGACGAAACTGGCCCCCATCGATATCCGCATACCTGTGCGGGATGCCCTGTCACTGTCGGCCTCGACGCTGCGCAAGGCAGGCATCGCCGTTCAGACCGAGATCCCAGACGAGCTCCCTTCCTGCCTCGCCGATGCCCAGCTCATTGAGCAGGTGATGCTCAATCTCATTACCAATGCGGTGGAAGCGCTCAAGGGCTCAAGCGGGGAAAAAAGGCTCTCTCTCAAGCTCTCGAGCCAGGCGGACGGCATCCGGATCCTGGTGGGCGACTCCGGCCCCGGAGTCGATCCCGAGAAACGCAGGCGGATCTTCGATCCCTTCTTCACCACCAAGACGGGTAGCACGGGCATCGGGCTGAGCCTGTGCCACCGCATCGTCACGGACCACGGGGGAAGGCTGAGCGTCGGGACGAGCCCCCTGGGCGGCGCCGAATTCGCGGTCTGGCTGCCCGCCGGGAAAGGACCCGTACAGGCATGATCACATCCACGATCTTTGTCATCGACGACGAGCAGGACATCCGGGAGGGAATCTCGCTGAGCCTTTCTTCGCTCTACCGGGTGGAAACCTTTGAATGCGCCGAGGATGCCCTGGTCTCCATGGCCGAGAATCAGCCGGACCTGGTTCTCCTCGATGTCGGGCTTCCCGGCATGGACGGCCTGCGCGCGCTCGAGGAAATCCGCAGGCTCAACCCCGAGATCCTGGTTGTCATGATCACCGCCTACGAGGATTCCCGGACCGTGATCCAGGCCATGAAGCTCGGCGCATACGATTACGTGATCAAGCCGATCATGATGGATTCGCTGGAGGTGATCATTGCCAGGGCACTGGATTCCGTGAGGCTCCGCAAGGAGGTGCGCCTGCTTCAGGAGCACCTCCTGAAGGAGCGCCTGCCCTGCTTCATCGCCCGGAGCAAGGCAATCCAGGACGTGATGGAGTTCATCTTCCGCGTGGCGCGGAGCCCGGACACTCCCGTCCTCATCCTCGGTGAGACGGGAACGGGCAAGGAGCTTATTGCAAGTGCCATCCACTACCGCAGCCCGAATTTCATGGGCCCTCTCGTGGCGGTGAACTGCGCCGCCATCCCCAGGGAGCTCATCGAGAGCGAACTCTTCGGCTACGAGCGGGGCGCCTTCAGCGGCGCGAACCCGGCGGGCAAGCCCGGCCTCATCGAGGAGGCCGGGGGAGGCACCCTGTTTCTGGACGAGGTTGGCGACCTGAGCCTGCCGGCCCAGGCTAAGCTCATGCGGTTTCTGGAAGACGGCTGCTTCTACCGCCTGGGCTCCACGAAGATGCAGCAGGTGAAAACCCGGATCGTCTCCGCCACCAACAAGGACCTCACCGCCATGATGGAGGAAGGCCTGTTCAGGCGCGACCTCTACTTCCGCCTCGGCGTGATCACGGTGCAGATCCCCTCACTCAACGAGCGTAAGGAGGACATCCTGCCCCTTGCCCGGTACTTTCTCGTGGAATTCGGCAGGAAGTTCGGACGGGATCTCACCGGGATCACCCCCGGAGCGGAGCGCGCCCTGCTCGCCCACCGATGGACCGGGAACGTGCGCGAGCTCAAGAACCTCCTGGAGCGGGCCGTGCTCGTCGGAGAGGGCCCGGAGCTCACGGCGGCCGACCTCGGAATCCCGGAGGCCCCCTGCCCCCTCTGCCCGGACCTGCGGCTTCCTCCGCTTCCCGAAGGCGGGATGGACTTCCCCGCGCTCGCACGCGCCTTCGAGCGCCATTACATCCAGCAGGCCCTCGAGCGCACGGGCGGCAACGAGAGCGAGGCGGCCAGGCTGCTGAACATGAACCATCACACCCTGCGCTACCGAAGGCGCAGAATCGAGGGGCAGCGGGCCTCGAAAGAGCCCCATTGAGGAGTAGCCGGATCGAGCCTATTAATAATGTTCATCGGGAAAAGGCTTACCTCAGCCGCAAGAACACCCGACTCAACCCTGTACCTCGGGGATTGGCCGCGGGTCCGCCCGTTTGTTCACGGCCGAAAGCCCCGGACAGGCCTCTTCCCCGCCGGGATATCCGGCGTGCCCGGACCCGCCCGCACGAGGGAAGGAAGAGACGAAAGGCTTGAAAAGGAGACCGCAATGAATCCCATGAGACTGGTAACCCTGGTGCTGGGCATGATCTCCGCATTCCTGCTCGTAATCCTGCCGGTAGCCTACATGAGACGGACATCCGCCGAACGGTCGGCCCGGCGCGTCAGGAAGCATTTCGGCAAGACCGTCGAGGCAATCAGAGACTATTCTTCCCAGCAGAGGGACAAGGCCATGAACAAGGCTGCGAAGTCCCTCGAGGAGCTCGACTCGAGACTCGACGCCATGGAAGAAGCCCTCTACGAGAAGTGGGACCAGATGGACCGGGAAACCCGCGATTCCTGCCGCAAGGCGCTCAGGGAGTTCAGGGCGCAGCGCGGCCGGGTGGCGGAGTGGTACGGGGCCATGCGCTACAGCTCCGAGAACGCCTGGGAAAACATGAAAGAGGGCTTCCTTGATAGCTATCGGGAGATCAAGGAATCATTGGAGCGGGCAGCCGGGAGCTTCAGCGGG
>JBASVF010000198.1:0-10077 GCA_049275795.1 Desulfomonilia bacterium | reverse complement strand
TCCGCCCGCCTCAGGCCCATGGCTGCCGGTATCGCTGAGACCCTCCGGAGACTAGATGCCGCTTTCTGAGCAGTCCCGGGAACGGCAAGGCGCCGGCTTACCGGGAGCCGCGGTTCGTGCCCCTGTTCTGCTGTGCACGCCGGAGATCTTTACCGTACGTTAAACACAACCATGATCTTGTTCCCTTGCAGTAAAGAAATATATTTCCCTGGCAAAGGTAATTATTTTACCATGTGGAAAATATCATGCCTCTCTGCAGCCCGCTGCGGGGCGGGAATCCTTCCGGGCCAAGGACGCCGATGCATTTCCCCATGTGATTTATCATCCGGCTATCACTTGATCTTTCTCCATCAGCCGCCTCCCGCCCATGCCTGCCAAAGGCACCGGCAGCGGCAATGTCCCGCACGCTCGAGCCCCGGCATCAAGATTGCATCGGTCTCCCGGGTAACGGCACCTGTGATTCAATACCATACCATATGAGGAGGTATTGCTATGAGGACGAGATATCGATTCTCCGGACAGAGCCTCTCCCAGCTCTGTCCGCAGGCAAGCGGACCGGCGGTCCTGGCGCTTCTGCTTCTGGCCTTCGTCCTGGCCGCCTGTCTCGCGCCCCGGGCTGCCGAGGCCTCGAGCGTTCCCTACTATGCCAACGGCATCTACGAGGCCATTACCGATGACGGTGTTTCGATCAAGATCTATCGCTACCGGCCCGATTACTTAGCCCCGTTCCGCTCCAAGGGAACCCCGGTGCTGCTCTTCACAGGCATCATCGAGAACATGAACCAGTACCTCGCCTGCACACCGGATGCCATGATCCTTTCCTACAGCATGATGAAGCTGCCCGACCCCCTGCCCAAGTGGGCAGCGGTGAAGAACATCTGGGGCAAGCAGACTCCCGAGACCTACATCAAGCTCGACAAGATGAAGCTCTACAGCCTGGCGCACTATCTCTGGCGCCAGGGCTACGACCCGTGGTTCGCCAACTACCGCGACACGGGCAGGCTCGTGATGCGCAGCAAGGGCGACCACAAGGTCACCCTCAACACCCTCGACACCTGGGCAACTCTCGACGCCCCGGCAGCCATCGCCAAGGTGCAGGAGGTCACGGGCAAGAAGATCTTCATCGGCGGTCACTCCACGGCCGGCCTGGTCTGCTATGCCTATCTCCAGGGTTGCTACATGGATTACGGCGACGACCCGGCCAACAAGGCGGCCGTGTACCGCGAGGCCGCCGAGGCGGGCTTTCAGCGGCACGTGAGATCGGACATCCTGCTCTCCGAGCAGCGCAACAAAGAGATCCTGGGCTTCGTGGCCCTCGATCCGGCCGGCAGGCCGCCGCTGCCCTCATACCTCGACACTCCGGCCATCTGGGCCCTCATGACCGCCCGTTACTACCTGCCGCTCGACTACTTCTCGCAGAGCATTTTCCAGCTCTTCCCGGTCTGGGTGGTCACATCGGTCGAGCAGCTCATCTTCGGCACCATCAATACCTGGGACGCCATCTACAGCCTCTACGGAATGGAGCACAGCCTCTTCGGGTACCTCGACTTCTGGTACATGAAGAATACAGACCGCTACGTGCAGGACTTCATGGCGCGCTACGGCCTGAGCGGCGTGAGCGTGCGGTGCTTCGCGCAGTACATGGACAATGGGCTCAACCAGACCATCCGCGAGTTCTGGATGAACGGCGAGGAGAACAAGAGCCTCATGCGGGGCCCGGCGCCCGACCCGGGCAACGACGGCTACTACTACTACAGCGAGCACATGGACCGGGTGAGGGTGCCCATGATCGCCTGCCTGTCCGATTCGGGCTCCTTGGTGGACCCGCTCCTGGCACAGGAGGACATCATCTCGAAAAAGACCCCCCACCCCCGGGATGAATGCTACGTAATCGAAAACACGGCCCACGTGGACCTCGTCCTGGGAAAGAACGCACCCTTTGAGGTGTTCCCCCGGGTCGGCGCCTGGCTCGACCGGGTGATGGAGAGCTATCGTTAATAGGTTCCCGAAAGAAGACCCTCCCGGGAACGGGCTGCGCCCCTCTCCCGGACGGGTCTGACAACCCCCCGGCCCCGGCCCTCCTATACGGGGCCGGGGGTCTTTTCCCCTTACTGCAGCAATCAGGAGCTCATCCCTGCATCCACTGGCCAGAATGGGGCCATGGGCTCGGCCACGGTGCTATCGATGGGTGAAGCCGAGCCATTTGCCGTCCCAGCGGGCAGCCAGGGTGCCCGGCCGCTTGTACCAGTGCCCGGCTATGAACTCGCTGCGCGGAACTCTTTCAACGGCCCGGGACCAGTCCGCCTCATCCGGATCGAAGCCCTCGGCCCGGGGATCGAGCGCACGGTTGTTGGGATCGAGGTATAGCACCTCGCCGGAGACGGTATCGTAGCCGATCACGGTCAGGTAGTGGCCGGATACCCCGTAGGGCCTCTTGAGATGGACGATCACCGAGGTGCCGGTTTCGAGGAAGGCAACGAGATCGCGATCGAAGATTGCCTCGCGCTCTGCCTTTCCCTTGACGCTGTCGGCGGTCTCGCGGGGGTTCGACTGGATGCAGGGATAGTATGCCTTCGCGCCCCGGCGCAGGCTTCGGGCCGCCGCCTCCAGCCGGCGCCAGTCCGTGCCGGCAGAGGAGGTGCCGGGAAGGGACCTGATGTAGGCCGCGATCTTCGACGACCTGTCGAGCACGGGCACTCCATCCCCGGGGATGGTCTCCGCGAGGTCGACTCCCGTAGGGCCCGCCCCGGGCAGATGGTCGCCCAGGTACTTGAATACCATGTAGAACGATGTCGGACCGCACTGTGACGGCCCCTGGTGCACGAAAAAGGCGGCCGGGTCATCAATAATCGCCCCGTACGGCTGGCGCCCCTTCCCGGGAACTACAACCTTAAGCGCGAGCTCCTGCACCAACGAGATCGAGGGGTCATCGAGACGGGTCACCCTCACGGAAAAGGCATGCATCCCCGCAGGTCCCTGGGCGATCCCGGAGATGATCCCCGAGGCATCTAGGGAAAGCCCGTCAGGCAGGCTCCCAGAGACCAGCTCCACTGTGCAGGCGCCTTGCAGGTCATCGGCCAGGATGCGCACTGGCTCTTTCGTTGCGGCATTGCCCTGGTAGAGCATCCCAGCCTTGCACAGCGGCAGCGATGCCACGACCCCCTCGAGCAGGCCGCCCCGCGGGCCCTCGGCCGGAGGGATCCCGCTGTGGCATCCACAGCAACAAACCAGGATTGCCAAGACCGCCACGATCTGCACGCTCCTCGAAAGCAGGGTTCTCATCATCACGAAAGGCCTCCTTCATCCGGCATGCCTGGATTATATGCCCGTACGAGTCCTTTATCCACAGATATCCACCCGGCCGTCCCGTTCTCGTGTGCAGGCGAAGTTACGCACCCCTAAAGCGGGGAGTTTCAGCCTGTGGCGGTCCGCAGTATGCAAGCCGCCCCCATCCTCTGACCGCCGGCTTTCACAAGGGCGCCGGGGAGGCCTTTGAGCGCTGCAGGAGCGAAACGCCGGAGAGCTACTGGTCGAGCAGGAGATCGCGGCCGTTCCTGCGAAACGCCTCCTTGATCTCCTGGAACTCCTCCGGGGTCAGGAGGCGATAGGTGGTGTCTCCCCGCCTGCGGTAATAGACCTTCATGTCCGGCCTTGCATCAAGGTTGAAGTGCTCGCGCTTGAAGGGGCGGATCATGATCTTCTGCGTGTCGCTCACCGGGAATGCGTCCACCACGCGAATGTAGTCGGGCATCCACTTGGGGTCCATCCCGCCCTCTTTCTGCTGCCGGATCAGCCACGCATATACCTCATCCGGGTCGAATACCGCGCCCTGCCTGAGCTGGACCGTGACCATGACCCGCTCGTCGGACACCTCGCAGGGAGCTCCATAGGCGATGGCGCAGTCCACGCCGGGCATGCACTGGGCATACTCCAGGACGTTCTCGGCAGAGAAGTTCTCGCCGTCCTTGCGGATCCAGTCGTCGGTGCGGCCGTTGAAGTAGAGATAGCGCTTGCCGTTAATGACCCGGATGTGGCCCAGGTCACCGGAGTGGTAGTACCCGTTGCGAAACTTCTGGCTGGTGGCCGACTGGTTGCCGAAGTAGCCGTCGAACCTCAGGTTGTCGGCGCCCGTGCGCGCACAGATCTCGCCCACAGCCTCGTCGTAGTTCGCGAGCTGGCCGTTGGGAAGGGCAACGCCGGGCGGGCACTCCCTGCCCTGCTCGTCGAGGATCACCACCGACTTGGGCGCCTTGCCCACGCTCTCGATCGGGTCTCCGGGCATGTTGGCCGTGGTGATGACCGCCTCGGTAGAACCGTAGATTTCGAAGATATGCTCCATGTTCAGGTAGCGCATGAGCTTCTTGCGGTCGTTGACCGAGGCGCCGTTGCCGTAGGCGGCGCGGAACCGGTTTTTCGGATGATGGGCCAGGGCCTGCTCGACCGCCTCCGGGCTGCCGTATTTCCTTTCCAGGGCGTCGATGATGTAGTGCAGCGGCTGGCCGACGTAGTTGAGGAAGGTCACGCCGTACTCGAGCATGTCCTGTTCGAAGGCGCTCGCGCTGAATCGCCTCTTGAGCACGAAGCTGCCGCCTGCGATGAGCTGGGGCAGGATGCCGATGTACCAGGCATTGGAGTGGAACAGGGGCATGGAGATGTAGCCTCGGTCCTTCTTGGTCAGGCGCACCGCCCATTCGACCACGAAGCCCGCGCCGATGAGCTTGACGTGCGTGCAGGGCACGCCCTTGGGCATGCCGGTCGTGCCCGAGGTGTAGATGACGATGACCGGGCTGAAGTTGTCCACCCTCACCCGGTAGCGGGAGGGCACCCGGAGGTCGGCCTGGGCCATGGCGTCCTCGAGCGGGGTGAAGCCGCCGAGATCACCGGCCGGCTCCTTCCCGGCATAGAGCACGTCGGAGCGTCCCATCACCGATATCCTGCCGATCACCTTCTCGACCTCGGCGATGGTGCTCTCGTTGATGATGAGAAAGGCGATCTTGGCCTGGTCGATGACCTTTGCCAGGGTCTCGCCCCGGAATCCCGTGTTGACGGCAAAGAGCACGGAGTTGCTCAGCCCGGCCGCGAACGAGGCGAATAGGTACTCCGGGGTGTTGTCCATGTACACGCCGAAGGAGAGCCTCTCGTTCGGGGCGAGCTGGCCGCTCTCCACGAGCTGCCTGCGCTTCCACAGGAAGAAGTTCGCAAAGCGCCTCGCCTGCCTGTACGTTTCGCCGTAGGTGTACTCCCTGCCCTCGAATATGAAGAACACCCGCTTGCGTCGGAACCAGAGCCACCAGAGCGACAGCCTGAGCATGGAGCTGAAGTTGATGAACCACAGCATGGTCCGCAACAGTGATTTGACCGTAATCTTTTTCATGCCCAACCTCTCATGTAGTGATTTGCACCCATGCTTTTTCAACAGCACGGATCACAACGATCCGCGCTCTAAATAATAGTATTATGATCCCCGTCTCTGCACAGACCCTTTCCCGGTGTCAAGGAGACCGCACGAGCCCGGCCTCAGTCTTGATCTTCTCGATATCCAGGCTCTCGATCCACGGCACCAGGTTCACCCACACCCCGTGGAAGCCGTAGCCGCCCTCGACCATCTCGCGCAAGGCCTCCTCCTTTGTCCATCCCTGGAGGGCGATCCGGTAGATCGCGACCATGGTGCACGTGCGGTCGGCGCCGTGCATGCAGTGCACGAGCACCGGGGTCCGATCCGGGTCCGTGACGATCCTGAGGAACTCGACCGCTTGCTCTTCCTTCGGGTGCCAGGTATTCATGGGGATGTGCTCGGAGACGAGCCCTGTCCTGCCGATCTCGTCACGGTCGGAGTGGAAGAACCTCAGGTTGACCACGGTTCTTATCCCCATCTCCCTGAACCTCTCCATGCCCTCGGCGGTAGGCTGGGCGCTCCGGTACAGGTCTTTGGACACCTGGTGGAGCCCCGGTACCCCCTCGAGCTCTATGGGCCTGGCCCAGTGCGCCGGCCTGGCGCTCTCCTGCGCGGCCGGCACGGAACCGGTCCAGGATGCACACCCGGCCCCGGAGAGCACCAACAGGAATATGCCCAGGGCAACGACCGAGTGCCGGCGCGCTGAAAGATTTAGCCCCCGGTTTTGCATCTATCCCGCCATTTTCATGAAGAGCCCGAACAGGATCACGAGGACCACGAACTGGATGATCCACCCGATGAGGCAAACCCCCACGGCGCGCAGGGTGCTCGTGTAATCCAGGGCCTGCCGCACCGCGATGACCATGGCCACGAGCATCCAGACCTGGGCGATGATCTGGACGAGCGTATTCAACCCGGGGATGATCCCCAAGACCCTGATAACCCCGGGAGAGCTGGAAAATCCGATGGTGCGCAGCATCTGCCCCATGTCGGCATGCGTCTGGGGCTCGGGGAGCATCTTGGTGCCGATCATATAGGTGAGCCATGCCCAGATGTACCAGCCCGCGAGGCTCATGACCGCCGCAACCGCCAGGCCGGAGATCCCGATCTGCCCGAGGCCCCCGATGCCGGCCGCTATGCTCGAGAGCACGACAACCATAACGGCCTGCCCCATCGCCCCCCGATCGGCCTCGACCTCTTCGTAGAGCCTCACGTCCAGCCTGGCGGCCCGTACCATTCTGTCGACCATTCCTGCCAAACCTTCCTCCTTTCCGGCATGGTGAGGGCACCGGGCCCCGGCATGCCGCAGTCCCGCCGCCTGATATCATGGAACGCGTCCCGCGGTAGAACCGCTTCCCATCCACGAGACGTTCAAGCAGCATTACCCGGCCCCCAAGCCTGCCCTGCTTTATCTCCTGCCTTCGAGCTTTTTATGTCAACGTCCTGTCTAAGAGAGCGATCCGGCTTACGCCCTCTCTTGCATCTTGACTAGTTATTCGAAATAATTATCATACATACTGCCTTTTTGCGATATGCTATTTTTTTCATTTGTGAAGAATCATTCCATAGAATGAGTTCATTGAAGATAGAGGAGGTTTCTATGGCTTTTCAGAGATTCTTGTTCCCGGTCATGCTGCTGGCATGCCTCATGGCGGTTTCGTTTGCGCCCGCCAATGCAGCCGACCCCTTGGTCAGGTCGACGGCGTTCGGAGAGGTGATGGGCATCGAGGACGACTGGAACACCTGGTCATGGCAGGGCATCCCGTTTGCCAAGGCCCCGGTGGGAGAGCTGCGCTGGAAGGCGCCGGTCGATCCCGAGCCCTGGTCCGGCACCCGAGTGTGCGACAGCTTCTGCAGCTATTGCGTGCAGTACGGCAACTACATCTCGGAGACCGGCTACGAGAGCATGGGCGGCTTCATGCGCAAGAGCGTGATGGCGGGCGACGAAGACTGCCTGTACCTCAATGTCTGGCGTCCCCGCACCTGCGAGGAGGGGCTGCCGGTCTACGTCTTCATCCATGGAGGGGCCAACGTGATCGGCCGCTCGGACCTGAGCATCTATGACGGCGCCCACTTCGCCTCCGAGGCGAACATGGTCTTCGTGACCCTGAACTACCGGCTGGGCACCTTCGGCTGGTTCGCCCATCAGGCCCTGCGAACGGGCGACCCGCTCGGCGACTCGGGCAACTTCGGCACCCTGGACATCATCAAGGCCCTCACCTGGATCCAGAACAACATCGAGAGCTTCGGCGGCGATCCGGGCAATGTCACCGTGTGCGGGCAGTCGGCAGGGGCGATGAACATCTACACCCTGCTGGCCTCTCCCCTGGCAGAGGGGCTCTTCCACCGGGCGGTCCTCATGAGCGGCGCCCCGGCCGCCTGCTCCATGGAAAACGCCGAGAAGATCAGCCTGGCCGTGATCTACCGCCTGCTCGAGCAGGACGGCTACGCATCGACCAAGTCCGCGGCAGAGGAGTTCCTCGCCACAAAGGACGATGCCTGGCTCAGGGGCTACCTGCTCTCGAAGACCCCCGACGAGCTCTACCCGCCCGAGAACGGCGGCCCCACCGGGCTCATCATCGACCGCATGTCGGTTCCCTCCGGGCTGGGAGCCGGTTTCATCGACGGGTACGTGATCGCCGAGCATCCCTACAAGGCCATAAAGAATGGCACCTATCACCGCGTGCCCCTCATGCTGGGAAACACGACCGAAGAGCTCAAGCTTTTCCTGCCCTTCTTCTTCACCAACCCGTCGAAGCTGTGGATGTCGCTGTACAACTACGACCCCGACAACCCCAGGTACAAGCTCAGCGACTTCCTCTCCGTTTCCTACTGGTACACGCTGCCGTTCTACAACCTGGTGGCCTCGGTCGGCCAGCTGGTGTTCCAGAGCTACGGGGTGGACACCTCGGCGCACTTCCTGGCCGATCACCAGCAGGACGTGTATGTCTACAAGTTCGCCTGGGACGAGGAGCCCAAGCCCTTTGACTTCTTCATGGGCGCCGCGCACGCCATTGACATCGCCTTTGTCTTCGGCAACTTCCCCTCCGACCCGGAAGGCTGCACTCACATGGCCTGGAGCGAGAAAAACCGCGCGGGCAGGGAGGAGCTCTCCGAGGCCATGATGCGCTACCACGCCCAGTTCGCCCGTACCGGCGACCCCAACACCGGCGATCTCACGCCCTGGCTGCCCTGGAGCAACGCGAAGAGGTCTCCCAAGCGCATCATCCTGGACACCGACGAGATCTACATGTCCACGAAGTATGCCGAGCCTTTCGACCTGCCCTGTCCGCAGTGCACGATCGAAGACCTCGTGACTGTCTTCCTCGGGCTCAGATAAGCGCTATTGCCCTCCTCCCTCGCCGGGAGGGGGCCTTCCCCGGAGAAGAATCAGCTGAACTCGGCAAGATAGCGGTAGAGCACCCAGAAGTGCGCCCCGGTCCCCATCATGACGAAGAGATGAAAAACCTCGTGGAAGCCGAACCAGGTAGGGATGGGGTTCGGTCTCCTGAACGCATAGACGAGTGCGCCCACCGTGTAGAGCACGCCTCCGGTCACGAGCCAGAAAACCGCGCCGGGCTGCAGGATGCGCACCATGGGTCCCGCTCCCACCACGGCCAGCCATCCCATGAGTACGTAGAGCATCACGGACACCCACCGGGGGGCGTGTATCCAGAAGATCTTGAAGACGATCCCGAGCAGGGCGATGGACCAGATGCACCCGAAGAGGCTCCATCCGAAGGCCCCCCGGAAGGGTATGAGGCAAAACGGCGTATAGGTGGCCGAGATGAGCACGAAGATCATGATGTGGTCGAGCCTGCGCAACCGCGCGGTGCCCGCCTCGCTCAGCATAAGCCAGTGGTAGAGGGTGCTCACCGTATAGAGCAGGATCATGCCCGCGCCAAAGACGGAAAAGGTGGTGAGGTGCCAGGGCCTGGGGGGATCCGCGGCCTTGACGATCAGCGCGACCATGCCGGCCACGGCCAGCAGGGCGCCGACACAGTGCGTGAGCCCGCTCACCGGCTCTCTGAGCTTTTTCCAGGCTCGGATGCCCTGTCCTTCTTCCATGGTTGATCTCCCTTCCCGTGCCGCCGGTCCTTGATGAAGCCCCGGCTGTCATAAAATGCGGCCGCAGCCGCTAGGAGCTCCGGCACTGAATCTCCCGTCGCGCGTTCCGGGACCCCGAAACACCACTCCCAGTACGGCAAAGCCCGAGTTTTACCGGTGTAGCACACATCAGGGGAAAAGCGCGCGGGCTTTTCTCGAAATTGCCGTTAATTTTATGAAAAATTATCGGATCCAAGAAAAGAGGGGGCTCGAAAAGGGCGGGAAGCTCCCGCGGACCGCCGCCCGTTTCACCTCGGCCCGGCTCCCTGCCGGCTCAATCATTACCGGCAGGAAAGCCCGACCCGCTTCCTCGCTCGCGGGAAAACCGAAAAGGAACGGGGTGCATTTCTCCTGTTCTTTATGGAAAAAACGGGAAAAATAAATCAGTCCCCTTTTTCCCGCCACAAGGGAAGGGAGGTTTCTCCGGGAGGAGAACCGCGCTTATTCTGGGCTCGGGGGAAAGGCCCCTTATCCGGCTTCCTGCCCCACGGCGAGCATGACCTTGATGGCCAGGCCCGGGTGGATCCGCTCGCGGTACACGCGGGGAAGGTCCTGCAGGGGGATCTCGTCGGTGA
>JBASVF010000197.1:0-2688 GCA_049275795.1 Desulfomonilia bacterium | reverse complement strand
ATGTTGCGTATGGCCTCTATCAGCTCCGCGGCCTCGCCGGTGGAGATATGGTCGGCGCAGTAGTCCTCCATGATGAGGCCCTGCTCCCGCTGGGAGAGCGTCACGAGGTTGATCCTGAAAGCGGTGTCGTCTTCCTTGAGCTCGATCCCCATGCTGACTGCCTCGATGGGAGCCCTCCCGTTGTAATACACGGCCGGGTCGAGCCCCAGGACAGCCATGTTCGCCACATCGCTTCCCGGATGAAAGCCCCGTTTGACCGTGCGGACCATGCCCATCTCCCCGCGGGCGGCCAGCTTGTCCATGAACGGGGTATCCGCTGTTTCCAAGGGGGTCTTGCCTCCGAGCTCTTCAAGGGGCTCGTCGGCCATACCGTCGCCAAGCAGTATGATGCTCTTCAAAATCCGCGTCCTCCGTCTTTCGAAATCATCCAGCCAAACGTCTAGCTGTGCGCTGGATCCTCCCGTATCTTCCATCAGAGAAATCCGCCCCGGGTGCGCTGCCGGTCATACGGGCCTCTTGAGCTTCTTGTCCTCCACCCTGATGATCACCGGCTTCCCGCTCACATCGTCCAGTGACTCGATCTTTTCGGCTGCGCTGCGGACGTTCGACTCCTTTGCCTCGTGAGTGAGCATGACGATGGGGATGCAGCCGTCCATGTGCACCGCCTTCTGGATGACGGAGACGATGCTGATGTCCCTTTCGGCCAGGATTCCGGCGATCTTCGCGAGGACTCCCGGCTTGTCCTTCACGCTGATTCTTAGATAGTAGTTGGTGGTGATATCTTCAATGGGCATGTATGCCTTGGGCTTCGAGACCCCCTTGCGGTATCCCAGGTGGGGTACCCTGCCGGCGGTCCCGGCAAGAATGTTCCGGCCGATGTCCGCGAGATCGCTCACCACCGCTGAAGCGGTGGGCATCATACCGGCGCCCCTTCCATAGAAGAGCGTGGAGTCGACGATGTCGCCTCGGACGTAGAAGGCGTTGAATACGCCGTCCACCTTGGAGAGCAGGTAGTTTACCGGCACCAGCGTGGGATGGACCCTCGCCTCCACCCGGTCTCCCCGGTCGATAGCCAGGGCGAGGAGCTTGACCTTGTAGCCCAGCTCGCGGGCGTACCTCACGTCGAGGATGTCCAGGTTCGAGATCCCCTCCACGTAGACCCCCGAGAGCTCGGGCGGCACGCCGTAGGCCAGGCTGGTTATGATGGCGAGCTTGTGGGCGGAGTCGATGCCCTCGATGTCCATGGCCGGGTTCGCCTCGGCGTAGCCGAGCTCCTGGGCCTGCTTCAGGGTTTCCTCGAACGACGAACCCTTCTCGCTCATCTCGGTGAGGATGAAGTTGCAGGTCCCGTTGAGGATCCCGTAGATGAATACGAAGTTGTTCGCCACGAGCGATTCCCTGAGCGCCTTGATGATCGGTACCCCGCCCCCGACCGCGGCTTCGTAGTACAGGTCCTTGCCGTATGTCTGGGCCGCGTCGAAGAGCTCCCTGCCGCTGGTGGCCAGGAGCGCCTGGTTGGCGGTCACCACGTGCTTGCCGGCCTTGAGGGCCTCGAGGATGAAGGTCTTCGCGGGATTTATGCCGCCAATGAGCTCGATCACGATGTCGATGCCGGGATCGTTGATGACCTCATACGCATCGGTGGTGAGCAGATGCCGGGGAATGGCCACACCCCGGTCCGTGGTGATGTCGATGTCGGCGATGGCCTTCAGGTCGAGCGAAAAGCCCAGGCGCTCCTCGAGAAGGGCGGTATTCTCCAACAGTGTCTTCGCGACACCCGTGCCGATGGTTCCAAGGCCGATCAGTCCGATTTTGATGCTATCCATGAGTTCTCCTTTACGCTGCCTTGCTTCGTAGGTGGTTCCCCGACATGCCCACGGGCCCAGGTCAAGGCTTGGAGCAGAACAACAAGCCTGCCCCGCCAGTGCCCTCGTCATTCATCCCTGCCGGTATCGATGCCGTATCTCCTCCTGTCCCGCCTGATGTCTTCCAGAGCCTCTCGTGCCCGGTACGAACTTCTCACCAGGGGGCCTGATAGAACATAGCGTATGCCGGCGTTTTTCGCAATATCTGAGAATCGTTCGAAATCCTCAGGAAGCCAATACCGGGATACCGGCACCTGCGCACGCGTGGGCTGAAGGTACTGTCCCATGGTCACCAGGTCGCACCCGGCCCAGCTCAGGCTGGCAAGGGTCTCGCTGATCTCTTCCTCCTGCTCTCCGAGCCCCAGCACGAGGCCCGATTTCACGACCAGGTCTAAAGAATATTCCCGGGCCGCCCGCAGGATCCGCAGGCTCGTCTCGAGGCTGGCCTGTGGCCGGATGGTTTCGTAGAGCCTGCCCACGGTCTCGATGTTGTGATTGAAGACATCCGGTTTCTCGTTCAGCACCAGCTCCAGGAGATCCTCTCTGCCCGAGAAGTCCGGGGTGAGCACTTCCACCGTGGAACCCGGCAGGGCCTTTCGCACCTCGCGGACGGCACGGGCAAAGGCCCCGGCACCCCGGTCCGGAAGGTCGTCCCTGCTCACCGAGGTGATCACCACGTGCCTGAGCCCCATGGCCGCGGCCATGCAGGCGATCCTCCCGGCCTCCCCGGGATCGGGCGGCGAGGGGTGCCCCTTGTCGACGGCACAGAAGCGGCACCTCCGGGTGCAGGACCGGCCGAGGATCAAAAAGGTAGCCGTTGGCC
>JBASVF010000196.1:0-4517 GCA_049275795.1 Desulfomonilia bacterium | reverse complement strand
CCGCTACTCCTTGTACATCTCCTCTATTTCTTTGCTGTAATTCTGATTGATGACCTTGCGCTTCATCTTGAGCGTGGGCGTGAGCTCACCGGATTCAATGCTGAACTCCTTGGGCAACAGGGTGAACTTGCGGATCTGCTCAACCCGAGCGTAGCCCTTCATGAGGTTCTTGATCTTCTCGTCGTAGAACGAGACGATCTCGGGCTTCCTGATGAGATCCTCGTTGCTGTCGAAGGGGATGCCCTGATCCTTGGCATAGGCGTTCAGCTCGGCGTAGCAGGGGACGATGAGGGCGCTCAGGTATTTCCTGCCTTCACCGATCACCACGGCCTGCTCGATGAAGGGATCGGTCACCAGGGTATTCTCGATGTTCTGGGGAGCCACGTTCTTTCCGCCCGCAGTGATGATGATGTCCTTCTTTCGGTCGGTGATGTAGAGGCAACCTCGTTCGTCGACGCGGCCTATGTCGCCGGTCATGAACCATCCATCCTCGGTGAAGGTGGCCTTGGTCTCGTCCGGCTTGTTGTAGTATCCCTTCATGACCTGGGGACCCTTGATGAGGATCTCCCCGTCCTCGGCGATCTTGACCTGGGTGTCGGGCAGGGCCGGCCCCACGGACCCGAACTCGAAGACCTCGAAGGTGTTCACATTGGTGACCGGCGTGGTCTCGGTGAGGCCGTAGCCGTTGTGGAGATTGATGCCGATGCCGTTGAAGAAGCGGTCGATCTCCACGGCGAGCGGGCCGCCGCCGTTGATGAAGATTCTGATCCGGTCCATGCCCAGGGCGTGACGGAGCTTCGAGTAGACCAGGGTCTCGCACAGGTCGTACTGGATCTTCAGCGTCCAGGGCATGGGCTTGCGCTGCACCCGGTAATCCACGGCCCTCAAGGCCACGTCGGTCGCCCAGAAGAAGAGTTTCTTGCGCATGGGGGTGGCCTTCTCGACCTGGGAGAAAATCCCGGAGTGGATCTTCTCGAAGAGCCTGGGAACCGAGACCATGAGCGTGGGCCGGATCTCCTTCATGTTGTCCAGCACGGTCCCGAAGCTCTCCGCCAGGCTCAGGACCGCCCCGATATGGATCATCAGGTACACCGAGACCGTCCTGCCCAGCGAGTGGCTCCAGGGAAGCAGTGACAGCCCTTCGTCCTGGTGCCCGATGATCGGGTGCGAGGCATAGCACTGCATGATGTTCGAAACGAAATTGTTGTGGGTGAGCATGACCCCCTTGGGCGGTCCAGTGGTTCCCGAGGTGTAGATGAGGGTGGCCAGCCCCTCGGGATCGATGGAAAGCAGGCGCTCATCGAACGCCTTCCTGTCCGATGCGTTTTCTCCCAGCTTCATTACCTCGTCGAAGGAGATGATGTCCTCGTCCTTGCTCTCGATGGGATCGAAGGTGATGATCTTCTTGAGAGACTTCAAGGTCGACCTCACGCCGAGGATCCTGTTCAGATGATCCTGGTCGGAGACGAACAGGAAGCGTGAATTCGAGTCATTGATGATGTAGGCCGCCTCCTCGCCCGAGTTGGTGGCGTATATCGGGGCGTCGGCCGCGCCGATGGAGAGGACCGCCAGGTCCGACACGATCCACTGCCAGCAGTTGTCGGAGAAGATGGTTACGATGTCGTCCTTTTCTACGCCGAGCGAGATCAGCCCCAGGCCCAGGTTGGTGACCATCCTCTGCATCTCCTTCCAGCTGATGGCCGTGTACCTGCCGTCCTTCTTGTACCGTATGCAGGGTTCGTACTGATATTTCTCCGCCCTGTTGTGGAAAATACCCGCGATGGTTTTCTCGGAATAACCCATATTGCCCTCCTTGTTTATCGTATAGGTTCCGGTCCGCAACAAAGGGCATGGAAAGCCAAACCATGCCCGTGATATCCATGAGCTGCACTCGTGAAACCGTTACATCGTGATGCCGCGCAATTATGGGATCGGCATCGGGAAGCGACGCCGGGGGTGACATCGTGGAGCTCTCTCGACGGCAGTTTACGCTTGGAGCCCTCGCCCAACTCCCTTCCCCGGCACGAAATGCACCGCACGAGCGAACGATACCGATGTACGCAAAACGCATGCCTTCGGAGAAGATGTTGCACCCTCGATCTCTCGCCTCCCCATCCGGAGCCGTCGGTCCGGGAAAGCGTTTCCCTTGTATACCATTTTGAATGATTCTTCAATCATTTTCCCGGCCGGCCGACCTCACGTATGTCTCTGAATCGCAAGTTGTTAAGAATATGTCTTGTGGCAAACCTCTGGCTGCAATATTATGTGTACCGGGTATGAGACACGCGCTGACCATCGATGTGGAGGAATACTTTCAGGTACATGCCTTCTCGGATGTCATTCCGACCGGCTCGTGGGAGAGCTGTCCTTCAGCGGTGGTCGAAAACACCGGCAGAATCCTCGACCTTCTGGACGAGAGGGGCCTCACCGCCACCTTCTTCTGCCTGGGATGGATCGCCGAGCGGAACCCGGAACTCATCCGTTCCATCCATTCCCGGGGCCACGAGGTGGCCTGTCACGGGTACCTGCACCAGGTGATATCGCTCCAGGGCCCGTCGGGGTTCCGCGAGGACGTCACCCGCGCAAAGGGCGTGCTCGAGGACTGCATCGGCGAGCCGGTAATCGGCTATCGCGCGCCCACCTACTCCATCACCGGCAAAACCCTCTGGGCGCTCGGCATCCTCGAGGAGCTCGGATTCCGTTATGACTCGAGCATCTTCCCCATCCATCACGACAACTACGGCATCCCCGACGCACCGAGGGTCCCCCATCGGCTCGCGGACAGCACCCTGGTCGAGTTTCCCATATCCACCCTGAGGGTCGGGAAGCTGAACCTCCCGGTGTCCGGAGGGGGCTATTTCCGGCTCCTGCCCTACCCCGTGACCCGGTTCGCGTTAAAAAACATCCAGCGCGAAGGCATACCCTTCATCTTCTATATCCATCCCTGGGAGCTCAACCCCGATACCCCCCGGGTGCGTGAAGCCACGTTTTTGTCCAGGTTCAGGACCTACACCGGCATCGAGCGGTCCATTGCAAAATTCAGGCGCCTGCTTCAGGACTTCTCTTTTACCACGGTCCGAGAGGTTTTGCGCGCATACGGGCTTTGAAGAGCGAGGGCGGGGAGGCCCCCGGCGGCATCGTGATGCCGCGAAAAACCGCTGGACGATGTCTGCAAGGGCTGAATCCCGACGGCCCCGGGCGCCCGGTGAACCCTGGAATCCGGGCGGCGCCCTCCGGCGGCGGGAACCGGCGCGCACCGGGCGCCCAGATAGAGGCCGGC
This sequence comes from Desulfomonilia bacterium, assembly GCA_049275795.1. Taxonomy (GTDB): domain Bacteria; phylum Desulfobacterota; class Desulfomonilia; order UBA1062; family UBA1062; genus Phosphitivorax. The sequence continues at coordinate 1,237 of JBASVF010000196.1, read as the reverse complement.
CGGTTCACGATCAGGGAGGATCGACCGACCGTTCCATCCGTTATGAGACGGTAAAATGCCAGGCAGCAGAAGGAAACCCGTTGAAATTATCAATTTTGCCTTATAAGATATCGATAGCTTTCCTTTAAGAGTACACTTTCGAGAGGTTGAGATGCCAGATGTTCTGAATGAGGTAGTGGCGTTCATCAAGGAAAACTTCATCATGGGCAGGTCCGACGCCAGGATCGATCCGGATGAGTCCCTGATCGAGAGTGGCATCATGGATTCGACCGGGGTGCTCGAGCTCGTCGAATACCTGGAGGCCACCTACGGCATCCAGATCCAGGACGAAGAGCTCATTCCTGAAAACCTCGAGACCATCAACAACATCGTGAACTTCCTCAAGACTAAGGGAATATCTTAGTGCCAGGGCTCGTCCACCGGTTTCTAGAATCTTCCGCACAGCGGCACCCCGAGGGTATAGCCCTGCTGGAGGGCCAGCTCTGCGCCACCTATGCCGAGCTGGAGTCCCTGGCCAACCGGCTCGCCCGGCTGCTCAGGGAGCGGGGGCTCGGGAAGGGCGATCGGGTGCTCATGTTCTCGGAGAACTCGTTCAAGAGCGTGGTCGGCTACTACGGCGTGCTCAAGGCCGGCGGAGTCTGCGTGGAGGCCACGGACCGCACCACGCCGGTGGAAGCCTCGTATCTCATCGAAAACTCCGGAGCCAGGATCTGCATCATGTCCTCTTCCGGCGCCAGGAAGCTCCGGGACCTCGAGATCCCCTGCGTCATCTGCGAACAGCCGGAGGTGCTCGAGGGCTGCTCCGAGCGCCTGGCCTGGAGCGACATCGAGGCCATGCCCGATTCCTCGCCGTCAGCGGATGTTTCAGAACATGACCTGGCGGCCATCGTCTATACCTCGGGGAGTACGGGAAGGCCCAAGGGGGTCATGCTCACCCACCGAAACCTGTGCTCCAACACGGCATCCATCGTCTCATACCTCGGGCTGACCGACACGGACCGGGTGATGGCCGTGCTGCCCTTCTACTATGTCTACGGCAAGACCCTGCTCAACACCCACTTCATGGTTGGGGGTTCGGTGGTCATCAACAACCGCTTCGCCTTTCCCAACTCCGTGGTCAAGGACATGATCGAGAAGGAGGTCACGGGATTTGCCGGGGTGCCCTCCACCTTTGCCATCCTGCTGAACCGCTCCATCTTCCCCAAGACCCCCATCCCGAGCCTCAGGTACATCACCC
>JBASVF010000195.1:0-8364 GCA_049275795.1 Desulfomonilia bacterium | reverse complement strand
CCAGCGAGCCTTCCACCCGGTGGCCGCCGAGAAGCCGCTCCCAGGAGGGCGCCCCGCTCGAGCAGTGGGTGTAGAACGAGTACCTGGGATAGGTGTCATAGATCAGCAGGTCCTGGAATTCCCTGGGGGTCTCGCGCTGGATGTCGTGGATGGAAAGCGGCTCCCGGCCCTGGCCCTCCGCGGGAGGCCGGTCGGGGTTGCGGATCTTGCGGTGATAGATCTCCTCGTGGCGCATGAGGATGTTGGAGTAGCTGTACATCGAGACCTTGTCCTCCAGGGCGAAGACCGATGCGCTGTCCCGGGGCGAGAGGTAGCAGTTGAACCTCTTGCTGGAGGCGAGGATCTCGTCGGTGCCGTCGAGGTTGTGGTCCGTGAGTTCGACCCGCCAGGCCTGATCGCTGAAGCGTTCTCCATCGATGAGCGACTCCGCCTCGAGGAGGTTTGCATAAACCGCGTGCCTCAGCGAGCTGATGTAGATCCCCCCGAAGAGCCCGTGCCAGTAGGGGCAGTTCGTCTGGGCCATGAGCAGGCGGCGCAGGGCTTCCTCGTCGGGGCCGAGGGTGCGCACCAGGCTGCTCACCTTCATGGCCTTCTTGTGCATGAGGTTCGACTCGGGATACTTGGCGAAGAAATTGTCCCATATGCCGCCTCGCAGGAAGGCCCTCTGCCGCTCCCAGACACCGGTGTCGCGGGCGTGCTTCACGAGGTCTTCGTACTGCCTGCCCTGCTCGGCGAACAGGCTCCACTCCATCATCTCCTGGTACGAGCCCGTGGGCAGGTAGACGAGGCCGTTGGGGGGGTATCGATCGATCACGTGTTGAAGCGGCACGAGCTCGATCTCGGAAGAATGCCTCAAGATCTCATCGAAGAACTTCCGGAGCCAGCCCTCCTTGATCACCCACTGGTGGGTGCCCGGCCACATGCCGAACTTCTCGCCGTCGTCCCCGTAGGTGAGGATCTTCACACCCCTCCTTCTCTTCTCCAGCAGGTAGTCGATGACCTCGTGCGGCTGGCGGAAGGGGATGAGGTACCTCAGCCGCATGTCGATGGGGAAGACCTTCAGGTTGTATCCCTCCCGCTCGGTGATGAAGTACCCGTGGACATAGTCGGGAGAGAGCCCTGCCGAGAGGAAGTGGCTGTCGTCGAGCAGGGTGTACTCGAGGCCGAAACCCGCTACCTTCTTGGGAATGCCCGGGTCCCAGATCCGTTCGGCGCACCACATGCCCCGGGGCGTTGCCCCGAAGCGGCGCTTGAGGTAGTCGTTCATGAACCGGAGCTGGTCATGCGCATCCGCCTCCGGGATGACCGTCATGATGGGCTCGTAGAAACCGCCGCCCATGAGCTCCACCTGGGAGCGGTCCACGAGGGTCTTGAGAAGCGTATGGAACTCGGGTTCGTGCCCCTCGAACCATTCCCACAACGGCCCGGTGTAGTGCAGGGTGAGGGTGATGTCGGGGTACTCGGCCAGGATGCGCAGCAGGGGCAGGTAGCAGTCCTTCGCGCCTTTTTCGAACACGCTCGGGAAGTTGCCCACGGGCTGGTGAGAGTGAACACAGAATGCCAGCGAGATTTTCTCAGACATGCCACAAGGTCCTTTCGAATTTTTCATCCGGGATGGTAAATGATAGCACCCCGGCTGACGGATGTCTCTCTATTTCGAGCTCCTCCTGAAGAACGGCGACGAAGAACCGCACCCGCTGCGAAGGATCGGCATCCAGGAGCGAAAACGGAACCTTGAGCTCCAGGATGTCCTCCCAGGCCATATCCGCAATCTCCGCGATCTTTTCCCTCACCGGTCCCGAGGCGGCGTAGACGATCGCGGCGCCCCCTTTGAGCGGAACATGGATCGACCGCTCCTGGGGCGAGACCACGTGCACGCACACCGATACACCCGCAGGCACGGCGGTGAAGTCCACGCGCACGAAGAAATTCTGCCGGTCGAACCCGTAGAAGATCCGGCTCACCATGGGCGCGCGCCGGTACATGCTCGTCGAGGTTGCCGGCGGCACATGGCACCCTGCCCTGATCCATTCGTAGAAGTGCGAGACCCTGCCGTCGATGATCGGGTCCACAAAGCCCGAGGGCAGGTGCAGGGGCAGCACCTCGTGGGGGCCGATGATGCTCCGGGAGAGCTCCAGAGGAGGCTCGTCGCCGTTGAGCCGGTAGCAGTTGGAGAGATGGAGCCTGAAGAGGTTGTCGAACTCCTCGTCGTTGGCCGAGCTGAAGTCCTCGCCGTACCACCAGAACCAGTCGCTTCCCTCGGCTATGTAGAGCTCCTTCCAGGCCTTCTCGCTCGCACCCCCGCCTTTCGAGTCCAGGTACCTGCGGGTCCGGGCGAGCATCTCCCACGCCTTCCGGTCCTCCTCGTGGCCGATCCAGACGGCAAAGTTGTGGTTGATCCACGAGCCGGTGTAGAGGCTGGTGATCCGCCGCGTGGGGGGAGTCCGCTCCAGGGCCGCGCTGAAGGTGGAGGTCCGTATCCCGGGTGTCGTGCACAGCTCGGCGTAGAGTGTCCGGAGAAACCTCTCGCCCCCGTCCGGATAGTGCTCCCACGGGTTCTCTCCGTCGAGAATGATCGAGACGAAGGGCTCGAAATCATAGGCCCTGGCCTCCCGGGCAATGTTCCTGATGTGCTGCATGAAGTCCTGGGCCCCCTCCTCGGGGGGATTGTGCGAATACACGAACCCGATGCTGTCCGAGAGGGGCCGGTCCCGGAAGAACATGGCCAGCTCCGAGCCGGCGTACCCGGCGATGTAGGGCCGGTACAGGGCGATCCCGGTGCGGACCTGACGGAGGCTTGCAAAGAGGATGTCCTCGTCCGAGGCGATCCAGCGTATGCCTTCGGCGGCCAGGATCTCGATCATCTCGGGACAAACCGAGCCTTCCGGGGGCCAGAGCCCTGCGGGCCGCGTGCCGAAGATCGACTCGTGGTACTCGACGGCCATCGAAACCTGGACCTCGAGGTCCTCGGGGTACGAAAAGGGCTCGGAAGGGAGCGGGGTGTCCAGGGACCTGAGGGCATATCCCACATTCATGAGCAGCGGGCCGATGGGATGATAGAACGGCGAGGTGGTGAGCTCGATCCTGCCCTCCTGGTGTGCCTTCCGGTACCGGGGAATGATCTCTTTCATGAGGTCCAGGTGGCGGGCAAGCACGTATGCCTTGTCGGACTCGCTGAACGACCTGCCCTTTGCCATGAGTTCGAGAATGTTCCTGTCCTTCCTCCCCATGAAGCCGATCCAGGTGAGGTTGAACAGGACCTGGAGGTCGAGGATGTCCTGGTCGGTGAATCGTTTCGCCGCCTCCTCGTAGCCTAGCGCACCGGCCGGGGCCCCCCTCTTCTCCAGCAGGTCCTGGTACCGGGGAAAAGGCGCGATGAGAGTCTGGACATTGCCCATGAAAAACCGGGAGAGGACCTGGGCCTTTTCTTCGAGGGTGAGGTCCTGGGGGCTCTTCTCGGAAAGGATGTAGTCCGTGTCGCGCAGCCCGCGGTCCGTGTAGTCCTCGATCTGGGTAAGGAGCGAGGGCACGAGGTTGAAGGTGCAGGCCACCTCGGGGAAGTCCTCGAGGAGCGCGATCATGTCGTAGTACCCGCGGACCGAGTGCAGGCGCACCCACGGCAGCAGGTAGGTTCCGGTCACCGGGTCCTTGTAATACGGCTGGTGCATGTGCCACAGGAAACCGACCGAAACCTCCCTCATGCTCTCCTCCGGCTATCAGAAAATATCGCCCATGTCCACGCGGGCATCAAAACGGGCCGGGCAAGCCCCGCATACGATCCCGTATACACGTTCAGATCCGCCTTCACAACACCGGGGAGGGTGTTTCCTCGAAGCGCACCGACAGCCCCTTGAGCCTCGTTCGCTGGTAACGGTCCGCCCTCTTTGCAGCCTGGCGGGGTTCCCGGACATGGAACACTCCGCCGTCACCCGGCCCGCCGATGGCTTTAATCTCGGCGCACCGGAAACGGGCAACCTTCCCCCAAAGGCCCTTGCCGGGCTTTGCCTCCGCTTTTCAGGCCCCCCGGGACGCACCCAGGCGGGCGCATTCCCAGCCGCAGCCGTTCTTCAGATCAGGCGGGCTATGGACGCACCCTCGAAGATTGCATTGATGATCTTGCGGGGGTCCTTGCAGTCGCCGATCACGTAGACCTCCTGCGCGTGCTTTCTCGCCAGGGCCTCCAGGGAGCCGTCCGCCGGGCAGGCACCCAGGGCGATCACCGTGCAGTCGGCCTCCACCAGCGACTTGCGCCCCCACCGGTCCAGCACCACCACGCCCTCATCCGCGATCTCGGCTATGACCCGCTTGAGAATGACCTTTATCCCTGTCTTGGGGAGCAGCTCGGTGAGGAAGTCGAACCGGGTGACGGGCTCCATGTCGCAGGCGAGCTCATCCATCATCTCGATGATGGTCACCACCTTGCCCTGCTTGGCCAGGTAGAGCGCGGTCTCGCATCCCACCAGGCCTCCGCCCGCCACGATGACCCTCTTGCCCTGGACCTGGGCGGTGCCCTCGAGGACATTCCAGCTCACAGCCACGCGGTCGGTCCGGTCGATGCCCCTGATGTCGGGCATCAGGGGTCTGGCTCCGGTTGCGATGATGACCACGTCGGGCTTCTTTTCCCTGATCAAGTCCTCGTTCACCTGCATGCCCGTCTCCACCCTGACGCCCGAGGTTTTTAGCGTGTGGGTGTAGTAGGCGGGGATGAAGCCGAGCTTGTCCTTGCCCGGAGCCTTGAGAGCGATACGCACCTGGCCCCCGAGCTCGTTTTCCTTCTCGTAAAGAGTCACCGAGTGGCCCCGCAGGGCCGCGACCCTGGCCGCCTCCATGCCTCCCGGGCCTGCGCCTACCACCATGACGTTCTTCGTTTTCTTGGCCGGAATGAGGTTGGCCCATCCTTCGAACCGCTCGTGGCCCACCACGGGGTTCACCGTGCACCGCATGTAGAGGTCGTTGAACACGTGCCCGCCGATGCAGCCGATGTTGCAGCTGATGCACTTGCGTATCTCGGGAACCCGGTCCTCCCACACCTTTCTCGGCCAGTGCGGGTCGGCGATGAGCGTCCTTCCCAGGGCCACGAAATCGGCCATGCCGTCCCGGAGGATCAGCTCGGCGACCTCGGGGCTACGGATCTGTCCCACGGTGATGACCGGGATGCCCACCACCTTCTTGATCTCGGCCGCCAGGTAGGTGCGCCAGCCCTCCTCGAACCGCATGGGATCGAGGATTCGCTGCATGGACTCATATATGCCCGCGCTCACGTGCAGGACGTCGATGCCCGCTTCCTCGAGCATCTGCGCCATCCTGCGGGACTCGTCCAGGGTGATCCCTCCGGGGACGAACTCGTCCGCGCTCATCCGGAAGCTCAAGGGGAAATCCGGCCCCACCTTTTCGCGCGTGCGCCTGATGATCTCCAGGGGGAACCTCATGCGCCGCTCAAAGGTCCCGCCCCACTCGTCCATACGCTGGTTGGTGTGAGGCGACATGAACTGGTTGATGAGATAGCCGTGCGCACCGTGGAACTCGACCCCGTCCATGCCCGCCTTCTTGGCCCTGAGGGCCGTATTCGAGAACCGCTCGACCATGTCCTCGACCTCGTCCGGCCTCATGGCGCGCACGGGCTGCTGGAGGAACCCGCAGGGTATGCCCGAGGGCGCAACCCCTTCCTCGCCCTCGATATCGTGATATTGCCTGCCGGCATGGTGAATCTGCATGAAGATCCTCGCCTGGTATGCGTGCACCGCCTCGGCCAACTCCTGGTAGCCCGGGATGTACTTGTCCATGTCCAGCCGAAGCTGGCAGGCGACGTTCTTGCCCTGCGGGTACTTCACCTGGACGTTCTCGATGATGATCAGCCCCGCGCCTCCCTTGGCCCGTTCAGCGTAGTACCCGATCAGGCGCTCGGTAGGCTCGCCCGACGGGCCCGCATAGTTCGTGGCCATGGGGGGCATGACGATCCGGTTCTTGACCGTCATCCTGCCGATCCTCCCTTCTTCGAACAGCTTCGAGTAGCGTTCGCTGGGCATATCCGCACCTCCTTCCTCTAAGGGTTTTTATCTATGGGCGGCCTGCACGAACGCCCTCCGCGCAGGCCCTGCATGGAGCCCGCCCATCCGTCTGCCGCCGCATCTCTCGGTGTTTCGCCTGCCTGCCGGCTCGAAGAGACCCGGCCGCCTCCGGCAGGGACGGCTCCATCGCCGCCATGGGGGCTTAAAACCCGATGAGCCGCTTGTTCCTCCGGCGAGAGCCTCTCCAGGCTTGCGTGATCGGTCAAGGATGAGCCGGGATGCTCACGGCCCCGGTTTCCCGGTACGCCGATATACCCGGCCGCGCCGCGCTCCCCTTGAGGCATGGGAAGGCGCGCTTGCAAGATCCGTGATCCATCCAATATGCTTATAGATATCTACAGGAAGGAAGAACTCAAGCCTGCGAGATCAGCGGGGCGGAGCCGCTGTGCGGCACCCTAATCAGAGGCCCCGGCGGACGGGGATGGAAACCGATGACGGAATGGTTTTCTCCCGGCTGCCGGCGTCTGCTTTTTTAAGGAGCAGGAGAAAATTCGGGGTGAGGCGGATACGATGAGCTTTGCCGTCTGCACCCCGATCGGCTCGTGCCCGGGCCGCGGCCCTCATCCGGCACGAACGGCGCGTGGAAGGCTTACCGCCTCTTTCTAGCCGCTTGACTTTTTCCGGGCCTCGCTCACCTCGTACTCCCTGAGACTCCTCGCCATGTCCCGGGTCTGATCGGGAAGGGTGGTGATCGGACGTCCGGTGGAGAGCGCCAGGCAGTATAGGTGGGCGGCTTTCTCGAGGAGCTCCGCCCCCAGGAGCGCCTTGTCCAGGTTCTTTCCGAGCGCAAGGATGCCGTGGTTCTGGATGATGTAGGCGTTGGCGTTGTTGCCGAGCCTGGACGCGACGTTGGCTGCCAGTTCCGCGCTCCCGGAAAGGGCGTAGGGGACGACCTCCACCGACTCGCCCAGGGCGAAAGCGACCTCGTCGAACAGCGGGGGAATGGGCTGGTTGATCAGGGCGAACACGCTGCCGTAGGTCTGGTGGGTGTGTACCACGGCGTTGATGTCCGGCCGGTTGAGGTACACGGCCGCGTGCATCCCGGCCTCGATCGAGGGGGCGCGGCAGCCTTCCTGCACCGCACCGGAGAAATCAACGATGCAGATGTCCTCCGGCGTGAGATCCTGGTATTTCATCGACGAGGGAGTCACTGCCATCAGGCCTGCGCCGTCTATCCTCACCGAGACGTTGCCTCCCGTGCCCCTCGATGAGCCGAAGAAGCCGCGGTCCGACAGCCAGAGGCTTGCCTCCAGCACCTCCTGCCTGTACCTGTCATACTTTCCCATACCTGAAGCCCGACCTCTTTCCCAGTTCGTTCCCGCCAAAAATGTGCGGCGGGTTTTCCCGCGCACCCCCAACCGTTCAACACCCCTGCGAGGCAATGGTGGGCCGCCTGTTCCTGGAGGGCCCCCGGACTTTATCCTCGCTCGGCCCCGGACGGGCTGCCTGCCGGCTGAGCGCGCCGATCATCCCGGGTTCGAGGGTATGCCCGGGCCGCCGGTACCCGGGGCTGCAGGATGAACCCGGCTCAGCTCTGCAGAGAACGCGGCCCAAGCCTCAGGGTCCATCAGCAGGCAGCGCCGAGCCTCCTCCCACATTGAATGCCGTCATGGAGCGCTTCTTCATGCCCGATACGGCCCTTTTCAAAGAAGAATATAAATCTCGAGGTCTTGCATGTCAAGGTGTATCAGGGAAAGCGGCTCTGGCCATGCGCCCGGGGCCTTTCCCGGGGCGTTCTCCTCCCGGGAGTGCCGTTCCCGGCGTGAAGGCAAGGTCCTGTCCATGCTGTTGAGGAACCAGGCCGGCGGCAAAGAGATCCGGAAAGAACCTATGACTGTGTTCCAGAGACCAGGGCCCCGGTCGAGGGAGAGAAAGACTGCCGGCGCATCCCGGTGAAGCCATGCCCGGGCAGGATATCCGCATGGTTATCGAAGCCCGGGGCCTTTACGTACAGCAAGAAATCACCACGATGGAGATGACGGCATACTGCGGGGAACGTCTCGAAGGATACGAATGCAGCTATGTGCAGGGAACCGGACGACCAGTGTGGTCCGCCAAGTCTTTGCCCGGTGTTCTTCAGTGGTAAAGAATGGAAAAGACTGGTGAATACAAGAGGTAGGTGGTAGCGGAGGAGGGACTTGAACCCCGTACCACCCGCTCCCAGCCTAGCTTTACAGGGGGGTTGCTCAGGTTTCGCTCACCTTTTGTACCCAAATTAGATAATCGTCGCATAAGCATATCGCTAATGTGAAATAAACCAAGATGAATGCTCTCTGAGAAAAAAGGGGTTCTGGAT
>JBASVF010000194.1:0-3015 GCA_049275795.1 Desulfomonilia bacterium | reverse complement strand
AGCTGCTCCAGGCGTTCCTTGAGCTGCCGGACCTTTTCGGAACTGACGAACGGGTTGGTCATGAACCTCTCCGAATCACCATTGCCACCCGCCGGCATCCCCGTAAAGGAGCCCGCTTGCCTGCCTTCAGTTCACGCAGATTGCATAGTACAGAGCAAACAGCAGGTAAATCAGTGCCAGGCCGAGCACGAAGGGCCATTTTCCGCTGAAGGATGCGGGGCCGAAAAGCCAGTGCCTGCAGTTCGGGCACCTGATGAACCACCTGCGGGATACCGGCTTCTTGCAGTAAGGGCAGTAGCAGGTCTTTCTTCCCGCGATCATCTCGCGCTCGCGGATGTTCTGCTTGAAGGACGCCCGGACGTCGAGATCGGCCCTGCAGTGGGGGCACCGGACGCTCATGGGCTGGAAATCGTCCCACACCACCTTTTTTCCACATGAATGACATTTCATCACGATCATGGATGCCTCACAGTTCCCGTTACTCCGCCGGAGAGTGCCGAGCCCACCTTCCGCCCCCGGCCACGTCCAGGTCGAGACGCAATCTATCAGATCCCCGGTTGATCAGCAATGTTATTGTGTCTTTTCCCTGCACGAAATACACCGTGACTTCCGGCTCGCCCCTCACATGGAGTTCCCTCGGCAGCTGCCTCTCGTCGAGCACGAGCCGCCCCCAGGTGTAGGTCACGGTCATGAGCTCATTCTCGGAGCGCTTCCAGAGGTAGCGCGTGCCCGGCGGCATCCCGGCCACGAGGCCCATGAACTTCTCGAGCGGTACGGAGCTCTCGCCAACGAGCCTTCCCCACATGTCGTACACCTTGACCTCTCCCCGGCTCACGTTCACCGAGTATGCAGCCAGGCCGCCCGGCCCGTATATCTGGGCATGCCCCTGCTCGGGCGAGGTGATGGACAGCGCCCCTTCGAAGCCGACCGGCCGGCCCTCGATTACCCCTGAGCCGCTCAATGCAGCCCTGAATGGATAAACGGCCCCGGACGGCTGGGGAAGCGTTGCACAACCGCTCAGGAGCAGGCACCACAGCGCAGCGAGGGTGGGGATTCTCTTTAGGCTCATCGTCTCATTCTACCGAAGCACGGGCGATGTATACAACAGCCGATTGCTTATCTATTGACTCGCAAGGCTGCGCCGTTAATTTGTAACCATGATCGGAAGGATCCTCGTGCCCACGGATTTCAGCGAATTTTCACGGCATGCGCTCAAATACGCTGTGGATCTGAACAACCTGCTCAAATTCAGGGCACGGCTCTATCTGCTCCACGTGCTCCAGGACTTCACCGATTTCTCTGATTACAACCTGAGCTCCACGATCCTTCCCCAGCTCTACCTCGAGTTCGAAGAGAACGCAGCCAAGCGCCTCGAAGAGATGGTCAGCTCTCTGGTGTCTCCGGACATGAGCTGCGGCACGTACATCCTCCACGGAGTGCCGTTCCATGAGATCGTCGAGTTCGCCCGCAAGGAGGAGATCGACCTCATCGTGATCGGCACCCGCGGCAGGTCCGGCATCTCGCAGGTCCTCTTCGGCCACACGGCCGAAAAGGTCGTGAAGAAGGCCTACTGCCCGGTGCTGTCGGTGAGGCATCCCGACACCGTCCCAACCCTGCCGTAACCGTCACTCTGGCAAGCCGGCCGTTGCCCGGGCCGGGCAATGAACGTTCAGGCCCTTCCCGCAGGCAAGGCGCACGATCGAAACGATCCGCGTGCAAAAGGCAGGGAGGTGCAGCGCCGGTGATAAGCAAGAATCAGTCGATCGGGCTGATCGGACCTTCCACCCTGCCGTTGAGATACTGGGTGATGAGTGGATCGTCCGTGCTCCTGAACTTCTCCGGAACGCCTTCGAAGACGATCCTGCCCTGATAGAGCATGGCCATGTAGTCGGCCATGTCGAGCGCACCCCGGATATCGTGGCTGATCACCAGGAAGGTGGCGCCCGTCTTCCTCTGCACGTCGCAGATGAGCATGTCGATGGCGCGCGAGATCACCGGGTCCAGCCCGCTGGTGGGCTCGTCGAAAAACAAGTACTTGGGATTCATGGCCAGGGCTCTGGCAAGACCGACCCGCTTCTTCATCCCCCCGGAGAGCTGGGAGGGCATCTTCTGCTCGATCCCCGAGAGCCCCACCTCTCTGAGCAGCCCGGCCACCTCCTGGTCGATGTGCTCCCTGGGCAGTTTCGTGTGGATCTCGTAGGGAAAGGCCACGTTCTGCCCGACCGTCATGGAATCGAAGAGTGCCGCGTCCTGGAAGCAGACCCCGAATTCCTTGCGCACCTCCCCGAGCTCGAGCTCGCTCATGGCCGCGACATCCCGGCCGCCGATGAGGATGCTCCCGGAATCTGGCCTGATGAGCCCCAGAATGTGCTTCATGAGCACGCTCTTGCCAGTTCCGCTGGGACCGATGATCACCGTGACCTTGCCCTGGGGGATATCCAGGTTCAACCCGTCGAAGACCTTCTGGCCCTTGAAGGACTTGTGAAGGGATCGTATCTGGATCACGGCTCCCCCAACCACTCGGTCAGGTAGAGGTCGCGCCTCCGGTGATCCAGGAGCGGGAACCTCCCGCGGATCTCGTCGATCTCGGACAGATCGATCCGCACGACATCCACGGTCTCCTCTCCCCCGGCATCGTGGAGAACCTGTCCCCACGGCGCAGCGATGAGGGAGTGGCCGTGGGGAACGTACCTGATGTCCGGATTGTACGCGGGCTGCACGCCGACCACGAAGCCCTGTATCTCCAGGGCCCTGATGCGAACCAGCATCTCCCAGTGGGCCCTGCCCGTGGCGAGGGAGAAGGCGGCGGGAACGAAGAGCATCATGACGCCCTTGTCTGCGAGGAGCTGCGCCAGCGGGGCGAAGCGCAGGTCATAGCACACGATCACCGATGCCGGGCCCCAGGGGGTGTCGAAAGCCCCCAGGGAGCGACCCGGCCTGATGGTATCCGATTCACGCACCGAGGGGCCGCCGGGCGGGGAACAGTCGAAGAGATGCAGCTTGTCGTGGTGAAAG
>JBASVF010000193.1:0-4476 GCA_049275795.1 Desulfomonilia bacterium | reverse complement strand
CACGATGTCCTTGTCCGCGGATATGACCTGCACGTTGATCGAGATCCGGCCTTTCTGCCGGTCACCGATCGCGTCCTTGGCGTTGACGATGAGGTTCAGGAGCACCTGGGTGAGCTGCGTATGATCCATGTAAACCCGGGATTCCCGGTCCAGGTTGCCGAGGCTCAGGCGGATGTTCTTGGGGATGGACTTGCCGGCCATGTCAATGACCTCGTCGATCACCTGGCAGATGGAGATATTGACCGGCCAGCCCTCGTGACGCTTGGTGAAAACGAGCATCTGCCTGATGAGGTCCCTGGCCCGGTCGCTGATCTTCTCGAGGGTGTCGAGGTAGGCTAGCTGCTTGGTGCGGTCGGTAGTGTAGCGCAGCATCGCGAGATTGCCCGATATGCCGGTGAGGATGTTGTTGAAGTCGTGGGCAACCCCGCCGGCCAGCTCGCCGATGGTTTCCATTTTCTGAGCGTGAATGAGCTGAATCTCCATGTGCTTCTTCTCGGTGATGTCGACCGCGGTGAAGACCACTCCTCCACCGTGGACGGGATTCATGAGGGGGTAGATGCTCACGTCGAAGATCTGGTTCGAGGTTCCGGCCAGAGTCCTCTCGTGGAAGAACTGCGGCATGCGCTTTTCCTGAACCTCCCGGATGGCCTTTTCATAGACCTTCATGTTCGGGCTCAGAAAGGAGAGATCCTTGCCAGGGATGGAGAAGAGCGACTTGTGAAAGATCCGGGTGGTGATGGGGTTGGCCATCTGGATCTTGCAGGCCTTGTCCAAGCAGATGATGACATTGGGGCTCGACTCGATGATGCTGTTGAGGTAGTTCGAGAGGTCCGCGATGGTTCTCTGGGCTTCCTTGAGATCCGAGATCACCTGTGCGTTGTACTGGATCTCGACGATCCTGCCGCCTATGCTGATTGCAGAGCCGCTTGCCAGCAGGTATTCCGTTTCGCCCCCTTTTGCCCTCGCCCTGAGCTCGAAGCTGGGCGTTTTGCCCGAGAGGATCTCCTTCCAGAATTCGATGAAGACGCCCTCGTCTTCAGGATGGGCGAGGAGGAGGATGCTCTCGCCGATGAGCTCCCTCCGCGTATACCCGGAGACGACCTCGACTTTCTTGTTCAGGCGCTTAATGTATCCTTGCGCGTCGGTGGTGATGATGAGCTCATTGGCGTTTTCGAAGAGGGCCTCGTAACGCTTGCGGCTCTCCCTCATCTGGGATTCCATGCGTTTGCGCCGGGTGATGTCCGTGATGAGCCCACAGAAACCGATTACTCGGCTATCCTCGCCTTTGAGCGTGCTCGCTGAGTTGTCGACGAACTTTCGCTTTCCGGAAGGCAGGATGATTTCGTACTCCATCCTCATGGGTATGCCGGTCAGAAAGGTTTCATGGAACGACTTGAACACCTTCTTGGCTGTAGATTTGCTGGTATAGTCGCGGAAGTTGTTGCCGATGATCTCGTCTTTATCGAGCTCGGCTATCCTGCAGAGGGACTCGTTGACGTAGGTAAAGGTTCCCTGGAGATCGATCTCGTAATAGCCCTCAGGCATCTCATCGAGAATTTTCCGGTACTTCTCACTCGTCATTGCAAACCTTCGTAAGCTTTATCGGGATCCGAGAATGAAAACTTAATATACCATAAATCCTTGTCGTATGCTAAGATTTTCTTCATATATTGCTTTGTTACGGAAATACCGCATGAGGTGGCCTTAAAGAGCTGGTATGGAACATACCCTGATCCGGAAAATCATCGATTGCATGAACGAGGTGTTTCTCGGCCAGGATGAGGTGGTCAGGAGCGTTGTCTGCGGCCTTCTGGCAGGCGGGCACGTGCTGCTGGAAGGGGTGCCCGGGGTAGGCAAGACGCTCATCGGGCTGGCCGTGTCACGGCTCCTGAACGTGAGCTTTCAGCGCATCCAGTTCACCAATGACCTGCTGCCTTCCGATGTAATCGGCTTCCACGCGATCAGGGGAGGCAAGCCGGGGTTCGACCTGGTGAAGGGGCCCATCTTCGCGAGCATCGTCCTGGCTGACGAGATCAACCGTACCTCGCCCAAGACCCAGTCAGCCCTCCTGGAAGCGATGCAGGAGAGGCACGTGACCATCGACGGCTCCACTTACGAGCTTCCTCTTCCCTTCATGGTCATCGCCACGCAGAACCCGGTGGAGACCGCAGGCACCTTCCCCCTGCCGGAGAGCCAGCTCGACCGGTTCCTCTTCAAGGTGCGCGTGGGATATCCATCGCTCGAGGACGAGCGGCAGATCATCGAACGGGGCATCGACCACACCCAGGCCCTCAGGCTTGAGCCGGTCATGGATCTGGATACTCTTCTTTCCATGATCGAGCTCGTCGGCGGCATACGGCTGCATCCCGAGGTCCTGGAGTACCTGGCCGCACTCGTCAGGGCCACCCGTGACAGGCCTGAGGTAGAGCTGGGGGTCTCGCCCAGGGGAGGGCTCGCGCTCAAGAAGGCCTCACAGGCCTGGGCTTTCCTGAACGGCAGGGACTTCGTGACCCCGGGCGATGTCCGGGCCATGGCCGCCCTCGTTCTGCCCCACCGGATCATGACGAGAGGAGGCGACCCGTACCGTGTTCTCGAAGCCGTTCTCCAGGAAGTCCCGGTCCCTCTCTGAGGCGCTCAAGCCCCCCAGGGGCTTTGCGCTCACCAAGGCGGGGAAGGCCTTCTTTGCCTTTCTCGGGGCCGTGATCATCGTGGCGATGCTCACGGGAAACAACCTGCTTTTCCTCATCCTTGCCTTCCTCCTGGCGTTCATGGTCGTCTCGGGCATCGAGTCGGAGCTGAACATCAGACACTTGAAGATCAGCAGATGGCCGAGCACGGAAATACACGCAGGCGCTCCCGGCCGGATCCGCTACGGCATCGCCAACCCGAAGCGCGACTCGGCCCGGCTGGTCATTCACGACGGGGTGGAGCTCAAGGTCTCCGGTCTTGCCCGGGGGTCGTACCGGGTTCTCACCGGGGAGCGGGTTTTCCCCAGCCGGGGAAAACATCTCCTGGGGAGCGTGAAGGTATCGACCACCTATCCCTACGGTCTGTTCCGGAAGTCGATCACCTTCGATCTTGCCGAAGAGGTCATCGTGTTCCCGGCGCTCATTCCCTGCCGGGAGGAGTCTTTCCGGGGCGCTGCCGGAGATGGCGGGGGAACCGACCGGGAGAGCATCTCTCACGTCAGGCCCTATGTTGCCGGAGATCCCCTGTCGATGGTCGCGTGGAAGAAGCAGGCCAGGGGGCTGGCAACCCGGGAGTTCCAGGGAGGAGGGGGAGGCGGATCGGTCGTGGTCCTGACGAAGGGAGGAGACCTGGAGGAGAAGCTCGGGCAGGCGGCGTTTCTCATCCATCACTGGTGGAAGGCAGGCAGGCCCTTCGGCCTCTCGGCCAACCGGTTCTTCAGCGGAATGGGGGTCTCGGCCGGGCACAAGAACGCCATCATGAGGCATCTCGCCTTTCTCGAGCGGCTTGCCGAGCCCGAGGTCACCGATCTTCCCTGCGGCTGCCATGTCGTTGTCCTCTAGCACCGAGCTGCTCACCGTCTGCACATCTGCCGCAGGGCTTCTCTGCCTGAGCCTGGCGGGGATGCTGCCGTGGACCGTCTTTGTCGTCCTGATGCTCGTCCACCTCTTCGTGCTGCTCCGGCCGGGGCTGGGGTCCCCTTTCACGAAACTGCCCGCTACGGCCCTGACCCTGCTGGTCATGTCCGCCGAGGCCTTCCGCATGTTCGTGCAGGGAAGGGAAGGGGTGCTCTTTGCCCTGCGCGATCTGATCGTATACTTCGGGATCCTGAGGCTCGTGCTGCCCCGGAGGGAGCGCGAGCGCTACCAGACAGCGGGGATAGCCCTGGCCCAGTGCATCCTGGCCACCATCTTCACGGAGAGCCCGCTGTACCTCCTGGGCTTGCTCGTCATGGCTGCATGTGCGCCCATGCTGCTTTCCAACCTGGACCGGTCGTCATTCGGGAGCGACTCCGGACCGGTCGGCGGCCTTCTGCACTGGCCCAAAGTCTGGATCGGGATCATGGCCGTGGCCTTCCTGCTTTTTTTCCTCATCCCGAGGCCGTCGTCCACCATCCTGAAGCACCGGCTGATCTCCGAAACAAAGACCGGCTTCTCGGAAGAGATCGATCTCACGCGCACCGAACCCATCGAGCAGGACAGGTCCGTGGTCATGCGGATCATCTGGAATCAGGGCATGCCTCCGGCACGGTTCTACCTCGCGGGCTCGAGGCTCGAACGCCTCGAGCCGGGCGGCTTCGCCAGGGAGGACGGCCCGCCTTTCGCACCAACTCTGGAATCCGGGATCACGGACTGGCTCACCATCTACCCAACCGGGCTCGATACGGAGAACGTTCTGTATCCCTTCCACCTTTCCCACATCTCGCCCGGAAATTGCGTGCGCAGGGGGTCGAACCTGTACTGGAGCCCGGGCATGCCGCCGGTGTACGAGGTATGGGTGCGGCGCACC
>JBASVF010000192.1:0-1657 GCA_049275795.1 Desulfomonilia bacterium | reverse complement strand
GATGTACATCACGTGGGTTCCGCCCACGAACTTGTCGCCGTACACCGTCGCCTTGCCGCCGAGCTGCTCGACGCGTCGGTAGGCCTTGTCGATCATGGTCTCCTTCTTACCGATGGAGAGCGCTCCGGTGGGACAGGAGAGAATGCAGGCAGGTTGCTGGCCGTGCCTGAGCCTGTTGTAGCACAGGTCGCACTTGTAGACCTTTTCGTTGGCGGGGTTGAACCTCGGGACATCGAAGGGGCAGGCGGGCACGCACGCCTTGCAGCCGATGCATGCACGCTGGTTGAGCGCCACGGTCCCGTAGTCGGTATGATACAGAGCCCCGCTCGGGCACACCTTGATGCACGCTGCGTCGGTGCAGTGCATGCATCCTTCCTTGCGGAAGAGCCAAGAAAAGCCGCTCTGGGCGTCCTCGTACTCCTGGAAGCGGATCAGTGTCCAGGTGTTCCACTGCAGGTCGGGCGGGTTCTGGTACGACCCGAAATTCCTGGTCCTGGATGCGGGCATCTCGTTCCACTGCTTGCAGGCCACCTGGCAGCCCCGGCAAGCCGTGCACCGCGTGGTGTCGATCAGTTTGACGTATTCTGTCTTCTTCATGGCCTGTCTCCTATAGCCTGGTCACGTTGACCATGAACGCCTTGTACTCGGGGCAGAAGGTATTGGCGTCTCCAACGGACGGTGTGAGGAAGTTGGTGCTGTCGCTACCGTTTTCCGGATAGAGCCAGCCGTAGTTGAAAGGCATCCCTACCTGGTGGACGGTCCTGCCTTCGATGATGAAGGGCTTGAACCGCTTGGTGACCATGGCGATGCACTTGGCCTCGCCCCGGGCCGACGACACCTTGACCTTGGCTCCGTTGGCGATCTGGAGCTCGCGGGCGAGCTCTTCGCCGATCTCGACATAGAGTTCCGGCTGCATCTCCAGGAGCCATGCCTGCCAGCGGGTCAGCGCGCCGGAGCACCAGTGCTCGGTGCAGGAGTAGGTCGTGCACACGTAGGGGAACTTTTCGCTGGCGTTCTCCACGTGATCGGCGTCGCTCGTGAAGATCTCGATGGTCGGGTTGATGAGCTGGCTCGACAGCGGGTTCTTCGTCAGCGGGCCCTCGAGGGGTTCATAGTGCTCTGGGAACGGGCCTTCCGCCATTGCCGGTCCGAACAGCGATGCCACTCCGTCCGCCTTCATGATGAAGGGGTACTTGCCCTTTTCCTTGTCCGCCATGGGCGGCCACGGCCCATCGGGAACGTCGCCCACCCATGTGTCGCCGGTCCACTCAAGGAGCTTGCGCTTGGGGTTGTAGGGCCTGCCGTAGATGTCGCACGAGGCGCGGTTGTAGATGACCCTGCGGTTGACCGGCCATGCGAACGACCAGTTGGGATAGAGGCCGAGACCGGTCGGGTCGTCCTTGCCGCGGCGGGCCATCTTGTTCTCGCCGTCGACACCGAAGCTGCCCGACATGATCCAGTTGCCGCACGAGGTGGTGCCGTCGCTCCTGAGCATGCCGAAGGAGGGGACCAGGCAGCCCTTCTTGAAGAGCTTCTTCTGGCCGCCGTCCATGGCCTCGACATCGGCCTCCCAGTGCCCGTTGATCTGCTTGGCGACCTTGAGCACGTCCATGTTGCCCTGGCGGTCCTTGTAGTCCCACTTGAGGTTCAGGATCGA
>JBASVF010000191.1:0-8152 GCA_049275795.1 Desulfomonilia bacterium | reverse complement strand
TCCTGGAGGGATGACGCAGGGACATTCCGGCAAAGTCTCCCGCCGATCGGGCCGTGTGAGGTCCCACGGGAGAGGTTCTCACCAGGGAGCCCGGCGATAGGCATGGCCTGGGACCCAGGTAGAAAATATTTTCGCAACAGTGGAAAAATTGTTACTTTTCCTGCCGAGCATGGACCGGGTCTGTTTCTTAGTCGTAGAGATTCATGCATGTTATCATTTGCATACAATTTGCATTAAGCTGGAGGATTTTCACGGGATTCAGTGTTTCCGTGTATCGATTGAATGAAAACACATATGAGGGGGAAACATATGGGAACACGCCTTTTCAGCTTGATCATGATCCTTGCTCTCGCCGTTCTGCCGGGCTGCTCGGATGACAGCGACGACAACGGCATAGCTGCCGAAGAGCTCAATTCCTGGTCTGTGCTCGAAGCGGGCGGGAGCCACAGCCTGGGCATAAAATCGGACGGCACGCTCTGGGCCTGGGGCGGCAACACCCAGGGGCAGCTGGGTTTGGGAAACTGGAGAGACCGGTTCGTCCCGGAGCAGGTCGGGACCGAGACCGGCTGGGTGAGCGTCAGTGCGGGCGGGTCGCATAGCATGGGGATAAAGTCCGACGGGACCTTGTGGACGTGGGGCATGAACATAGACGGGCAGCTGGGCAAGGGCTCGCGAGACTCCAAGCGGCCGGGAAACACGGTGCCGGCAAGGCCGGTACTGCAAACCGGCTGGGCTGCCGTGGCGGCCGGGCAGAGCCACAGTCTCGCCCTCACCTCGGGCGGTGAGCTCTGGGTATGCGGCAACAACGAGCAGGGCCAACTGGGGATCGGCACCTTCGAAAACAGAACGACCTTTACCAGGGTGGGGACCGAGACAGACTGGAGGTCGGTGAGTGCGGGCGGGGAGCACAGCCTGGGCATAAAAACCGACGGCACGCTGTGGGCCTGGGGTGCCAATGATGCGGGCCAGCTGGGGATCGGCACGCTCGAGAACAGTGCGTCCCCGGTTCAGGTTGGGACCGAGGCGGACTGGGTGCTGGTGAGCGCGGGCGCAGGCCACAGCCTGGGCATCCGGTCCGACGGTACGCTGTGGGCTTGGGGTGCCAACGATGCGGGTCAGCTGGGGATCGGCACGCTCGAGAACAGTGCCTCTCCGGTTCAGGTGGGTACCGAGGCGGACTGGGTGCTGGTGAGCGCAGGCGGGGAGCACAGCCTGGGCATCCGGTCCGACGGCACGCTGTGGGCCTGGGGTGCCAACGATGCGGGCCAGCTGGGGGATGGGACGTTTGAGGGCAGTTCGATACCGGTGCTGGTGGATTCCGATCTGGAATGGTCCCTGGCGAGCGCCGGCGGCGGCCACAGCCTGGCCCTGATCCCTGAAGGGGATCCATGGGCCTGGGGCGACAACACCCGGGGCCAGCTCGGCGACGGCACCACAGAGCAGAAGAATTCCCCGGTTTTCATCGATGAGCTTCCCGCCGGAGAAGGGCCGGAAGTGGAACCGTAGACCGGGTACAGGGAGGACATTGGCTCGCCTGGTCCCCTGGGCGGCCCGGAGGGGCGGATAGCCGTATCCGGGCTCAGATCACCGAGGGGATGGACCGGTAGTGGGCGATTCTCTGGTGCTCGGGCAGGGCAAGGAAGGAGTCGATCTCCTGGAGCATCCGGTCTTTTTCGGCATTGAGCCTGCCAAAGACCTGCAGGTAGTTGTTCGCGTGGTCGCAGACAAAGGTGCTCCCTTCTGCATCAAGGCCTGCCAGCAGGGCCCTGAGCTCCAGCACGGTGCCTTCCGGGGTCTGCTCGTGGAATTCTCCGCGGCGAATATGCTCCGAGAGCCGCGACAGGGGGTGGACATAGAGCCTCCTGATCCGGATGAAATGGGGCTTTACCCGGTTGAGCACCTTCACCGACTCGGCTGCGTGCTCTTCCCAGAGCTCCCGGCCTCCCAGGCCGAGAAGAAAGTAGTAGCTGAGCTCCATTCCGGATTCCATGACCTTCTCTCCGGCATCCATGAGCTGCCGGTGACTGGTCCCTTTCTTCTGGAATCTCAGGACCCTGTCGGAGCCGCTTTCCAGCCCCACATGCACCCGGTCGAGGCCTGATCGGGCGATGGACGTGAGCTCCTCGAGCGATTTTTTCGCCAGGCTCGAGGCCCTGCCGTAGGACGTCACCCGTTTCAGCCCGGGGAACCGGGTGCGAAGATGGTGGAGCACCTCTACCAGGAAGCCGGTATCTAGGCTCAGGGGGTCTGCGTCACCCAGGAATGCGGTGGTGAAGATGTCGCCGTACACCTCGGCAAGGGCGTCGATGTCCATGAGAACCTCCCGGAGGCTCCGGGTCGAGTGGGGCACGCCAAAGAGATCGTAGATGCCGCAGAAGTTGCAGCGGTTCCAGTGGCAGCCGCGCACGACCCTCACCAGCAGGCTCTGTGCCTCGCTCGGGGGCCGGATGACCAGTTGCTCGGGGATATGCATGCCCTATTTATAGGGGGAACCTTCAATAGGGTCAAGGAGATGAGAGGATGTCTCCCGAAAGGCCGCCGGGTTATCCCACCAGCCCCGGCGGAGACCAGTCGATCGGCTTTCCCAGCATCCTTTCGGTTTCGGCCCGGTATTTTTCGTGGATCATCCTGCGGTCGAAGAGCTCGAACTCGCGCATCATGTCATCAAGCTCTTCCCCGCTGAAGTACTCCATGCACGGGTGGAAGAACTCCCGGTCCTCCTTGCGGATGTGGGCCGGGTAGAACCGTGCGAGGGACTCGAGCGTCTCGGTTATTTCCGGGGTCGTATCCCGGCCCATTAAGGCGAGGGTGTTGGCATCCACGAGTCCTTTGACCAGGTTCCTGGCGTATACGTGCTCGTCGATGAGATCTGTCATGATCTTTCGGTGCTCGGGGGTCAAGTCCTTTTTATCGAGCATCCGAAAGAGGATGTCCTCCTCCTTGCCGTGATGGGTGCGGTCCGCGTAGACCCTGATGAAGTCTACCGCGTCCCGGATAAAGGCCGTGTCCGCCTTGCCCGTGTCTCTCATCCCGGCGATCCGCTCGGGGAAAAGGCCGATCACCCGCTCGATGAGACGGTGTTCCCACATGAGTACGCCGATGGGTTTCATGCCCCGAACCTCCTGTCATAGTTATCATTCATGGTACGACAGGAGTGTCCATTGTCAAGGAGTCCTCTGCCGTCGGGCGGGAGGAGAGCTTCGGCAGAGAGGATTTTCTCCAGGGGGGGATGGGATTATCCTGTTGCTGAACAGTTGAGATTATACTAGAGAAAATGGTGCAGTCATCTGTGGGGCAAGAATACAGGCAAAAACAAGCACCTTTCCCCGCTATTATAACCTGCAAGGAGGACTACATGATGGCAGAGAACCTCGAACAATCGCTCGTGCTCATCAAGCCTGACGCGCTGAAGAACTCGTTGACAGGCTACATTCTATCGCAGTTTTCCGAGTTTCATACCGGCCTGAGCTTTGCCGGGCTCAAGGTGGTCTCCGTGAACCGGATCCTGGCCGAAGAGCACTACGCAGAGCATAACGGCAAATTTTTCTTCCCCTCGCTCCTCGAATACATCCGGGGATATCTCCACTACCCCGACGATCCCCGGAAACGCAGGGTGATCGCCATCGTCTACCAGGGCCCCGGCGCCATCAGGACGATCCGGGACATCTGCGGGCCCACCAATCCCCATGACGCGCGTGTAAAGCGGCCCGGATGCATCCGGGCGCTCGGCACGGTGGTCCCCGTCAAGGACGAGGCGGGCAAGGTCATCGGAGACCGGGTGGACAACCTCATACACGCCTCCGCCAATCCCGGGGACGCCGAGCGCGAGATCAAGCTTTGGTTCAAGCCCGCGGACATTCCCTCGACCATGCGGCAGTACCCCACCGAGGTCAACGAGAAGCACTACTACTACCAGGACGGCGCCGTGTTCACCGAGCAGCGCCCCGGGAGCTTCTGCTTCATCTCGCCGGGCGACCTGGTCTGGAAGTCCGATCTCGATGCCATACAGCTGGTTCTCTCAGGCAAAGAGGCACCGATGACGGTAAATGCCGTGGTGGCGAAGTATCTCATCAACAAGGAGAGCGAGAGCCTCTAGCGCCCAGGCGCCGCGGGAACGCCGGCAGCCGGGCTCGAGAACGTCCGCACGCCGCAGGGGAAAAGCCCATGAAGGTCTGTTACGAGGCCATCGGCGAGATGCACTGCGAGGTGAAGGAACCCGCGAGTGCACCTCGTTTTTACTCGGCATCTCAGGTAAGGGGAGTCATCGAGATCTACGAGCCCTTCCTGGAGGGGCTGGATTGCCTGGAAGAGTGCGATCGAATCGTGGTCCTGTTTCACTTCCACCTCTCAAAAGGCTATGAGCTCAAGCAGAGGAGCCCCTCCGGCAGGGAAAAAGGGGTTTTCAGCCTGTGCTCGCCCATGAGGCCCAACGCCATCGGCATGTCGATCCTCAGGCTCGTGAAGGTCGAGCCCCCGTTTCTGCACGTGGAGCACGTGGACCTGGTGGATGGCACCCCGATCCTGGACATCAAGCCTTTCAAGCCTCCGGAGGGATTCTGAGGCGGCCGGGCATGACGGTTCATTTCAACCACTTCGATATGGATTGAATTTTTCGGCCCGATGTGGTTTTTTACAACCTGGAGATACAGATGCAGTTTGGCAGCTTTAGTATGATTTGTCAGATCCTTCTCACGACGTTCGGGGGACTGGGGCTTTTCCTCTTCGGCATGCACCTGATGTCGGACGCCCTGCAGCGGATAGCGGGCTCCGGCCTGCGCCGGATTCTGGAAAGGCTCACCACCAATCGGGTCGTGGCGGTCATTGCCGGCATGGCCATCACCGCCATTATCCAGAGCTCCAGCGCCACCACGGTCATGACCGTGGGCCTGGTCAACGCCGGGCTCATGTCGCTGCAGCAGGCCCTGGGCGTGGTGATCGGCGCAAATATCGGCACCACGGTCACCGCCCAGATCATCGCCTTCAAGCTCACCGACGTGGCGCTTCCCCTGGTGGGCGTGGGCATGTTCATGAAGATCCTGAGCAAGCGGGAGCGGGTGCGTTACTGGGGGGATTTCCTCCTGGGCTTCGGCCTGCTGTTCTACGGCATGCTGGTCATGCAGGGAGGCATTGAGCCCATGCGCGATGCCCCGTGGGTCGGAGGGATGTTCGTGCACTTCTCCACGGCCCCCATCCTGGGCGTCCTGGTAGGCGCGATCATAACCATGATCTTCCAGAGCAGCTCCGCCACCGTGGGCCTGGTCATCGCCCTGGCCTCGAGCGGGGTGATCGGCTTCCCGGCCGCCGCGGCCCTGGTCCTGGGAGAAAACATCGGCACCACCATCACCGCCCAGCTGGCATCCATCGGCACCAGCGTCTCGGCAAAGCGGGTGGCCAGGGCCCACTTCCTCTTCAATCTCTTCGGGGTCTGCGTTGTTCTGTCGATCTTCCCCTACTTCCTGGAGTTCGTCAATTACATCACCCCCGGAGACCCGATGCAGATAGCGGCCTCGGGGACGGCTCCCTATGCGGCACGGCACGTGGCCAACCTGCACACCCTCTTCAACGTGACAAACTGCCTGCTTTTCCTGCCCTTCCTCGGCGCGCTGGGCTGGGCCGCCTCGCTGATCACCCCCGGAGAGGAAAAGCCCAGGATCTTCCGGCTGGAGTCGCTCGCCCCGACCATCTTCGAGACCCCCTCCTTTGCCCTGGACGAGGCGCGCCAGGAGCTCGCATACATGGGCAACGAGGTCTACCGCATGCTTGCGGCCGCAGAGAAGCCCCTGCTGGAGAACGCGGGCACGGAGAGGTTCCTGGAAGAGATCGACAAGACCGAGAACATCGTGGATTCGCTGCAGAAGGAGATCAACACCTACTTAACCGAGCTCTCGCGCAACTCCATCACGGAAAAGCAGTCGCGCGAGGTCTTCTCCATGCTCCAGATCGTCAGCAATCTCGAGAGGATCGGCGACCACTGTGAGAGCATCGGGAAGCTCTGCAAGCGGCGCAACGATTTCAGCCTGGACTTTTCCGAAGACGGGAGGAAGGAGCTGACGCTGATCTACCACCACACCCAGCGGTTCCTCAAGACCGTGGTGGACGCCATAACGGATACGCCCGAAGACCTCATGGAGCAGGTTCAGGGCTTCGAGCCCAAGCTCAACGACATGCGCTGGGAGATGAGAATCAATCACATGAACCGGCTCAAGAGCTACAAGTGCCACGCGGACGCCGGGCTCATCTTCATCGACATCCTGACCAGCTTCGAAAAGATCGGCGACCATGCGTTCAATATCGCTGAGTCGCTGTCAGGATTGACCCTGGGAGGATCCCGTGAATTACGATATGCCACTGTATAGACCCCCGTCAGAGGCAAGATCGCTGATTTTCCAGATCACCCTCGGATGCTCCTGGAACCGGTGCCTGTTCTGCGCGATGTACAAGGGAAAGCGTTTCCAGGTAAGGCCCTTCGAGGAGATCGAGAAGGACATCATCGAGATGTCCTGGGTGATGCCCGACACCCGGAAGGTATTTCTCGCTGACGGCGATCCCCTGGCCGCTGACACGGACTTTCTCATCCGGGTGCTGGAGCTCATCAACAAGAGGTTTCCACGGCTCGAGCGCATCAGCGCCTATGCCGGCCCCACCAACCTCATGGACAAGACCTCGGACGAGCTCAGGGCCCTCAAGGAGCGCAAGCTCGACATCCTCTATCTCGGCATCGAGACCGGCAACGACGCCCTGCTCAAAAAGATCTGCAAGGGCGCCACGGCAGCGGAGATCATCGAGGCCAGCCGCAAGGCCATCGATGCGGGCCTGCGCATGTCCACCTTCATCATCCTGGGCCTGGGAGGCGTGAAGGGGAGCTACGATCACGCCAAGGATTCAGCCCGGGTGGCCAACGCCATCGACCCCCAGTTCCTGGCCTGCCTCACCCTCATGCTCGGGCCCTTCGAGGAGCTCTATGAGAAGAAGCTCATGGGCGGAGACTTCAAGCTCATCGACAGGACGCAGTCGCTCCAGGAGCTCCGGTGGTTCGTCGAGGACCTCGAGGTTTCGAGATGCAAGTTCGGCACCGAGCACGCCTCGAACTACCTGCCCTTGAACGGGTGGCTGCCCGATGACAAGGAAAAGATCCTCGAGCTCATCGACCAGGCGCTCAGCGATGACAAGTCCCGGATGCTGCGGCCGGAGTGGCTCCGGGGCCTCTAGGGCCTGGCAGACGCCCGTTTTTCCTGCTTGAGAGGCGGCACGGGACACTGCCCCGCCGCCGTCATCACCGGTGGAGTCGCAGCATAAAACCCTGTTTCCCGTTCGCCCGGATCCCGCCAGCTCAGGAGGTTCTCATGCCCGGCGTCCCGGCCGGGCATGCCCGGGTCTCCCCCCGGCGAAGCCCGATTGACAGGCAAGGCCACAATGGGATACCAATGAGATAATTCGGAGGCATATGGTGGAAGTGAAAGCAATACGAGGAATGAACGACATCCTCCCGGACGAGACACCCAAGTGGAGGTTCGTGGAAGAGATAGCCAGGAAGATCTTTCGCCTGTACGGGTTCGAGGAGCTCAGGTCCCCGATCCTGGAGCGTACGGAGCTGTTCCTTCGCGGCATCGGCAACGACACCGATGTGGTGGAGAAGCAGATGTACACCTTTACCGACAAGTCGGGCTCCTCGGTGAGCCTGAGGCCCGAGGCCACGGCCTCAGTGCTCAGGGCGGTGATCGAGCACGGGCTCCTGTCCGAGGATTCAATCCAGAAGATCTTCAGCATCGGGCCCATGTTCCGCTACGAGAGGCCGCAGAAAGGGAGGTACCGCCAGTTTCACCAGATCAATGCCGAGCGGCTCGGCGAATCGGGGCCGTTCAGCGACGCGGAGACGCTCCAGATGGCCTACCGGATTGCGAGCTCGCTGGGCTTGGAAGGGCTCGTCATGGAGGTGAACTCCCTGGGGTGCAGGACCTGCCGGGAAGAGTTCAAGAAGGCGCTCCAGGCCTTTCTGGCCAAGCGCGCAGATAGCCTCTGCGCCGACTGTGCCCGGAGGATGGCCACGAACCCCCTGAGGGTGCTGGACTGCAAGGTGGTCTCGTGCAAGCAGGCCGTCGAAGGGGCACCTCTCATCGAGGACTACCTCTGCGAGGAGTGCAGGGACCACTAC
>JBASVF010000190.1:0-1923 GCA_049275795.1 Desulfomonilia bacterium | reverse complement strand
CGGAACCGACCGTTGCGGAGCAGACCGCCCAACTGATCAGCATTATTGTGGCACTCGAACAACTATGGCTCGACCCCGAGTTTCAACAGGAAATTGATGCCTTAACGTGGCAGGAATTTATGGGTACGCTGTATCAAGAAGCAGCTGATTTATACCTGCGGGCAGAATGATTGCTTGACTTGACGACATGAAACGTGTATAATTAAAAGGTGTGTACGGGGTATGGTTCTACTCCGTACACACTTTGAAATCAGAATGGAGAACCCGATGATGAGAAGATTCTTGCCGTGTTTCTTTCTTCTGCTGTGTTGTGTCTGCTCCTGTCTGGCCGGTCTTGTCGACGACCCTGAGATAGCCGACGGCTATTTGACGACAGGCGAATATGTTAGCAGAATCTTGGCTGAAAACAATGACAAGTTGACCATAATAGGAGGCAATGCTACTACTTTGGACGCCTATGATTCCAGCCGCATTGAGATATATTTTACCTCTCTGCCGTTGAGTTATACAGAGAAACGCGGTGTCTACGACATCCACCTGAACGACAGCAGTACGCTTTTGTTCAGCGGCGGCGCGACAGAATCTTTGAAGGTAGGCAGGAACGCGTCGGCGCTCCTCACCGGCGGAACCATTAACGTCATTACTATTTACCGACGACCGCAGGATTCCTGCCTTGTGACGATTGACTGTCGGGACGGGTGGGAATGGCTCTATACCGCGGGCAAGATCACCGGCATTACGGGTTTGTGGAAAAACGGCGATCCATTCGAGATCGAATTGTACAATCTCGGCTCGCCATGGCCGCCGACAGCCCAATACGTAAACGTCGTCCCCGAACCGGCAACATTGCTTCTGGTCGGCGTAGGCAGTTTGCTGTTGCGGCGACGATTTCTCAAACACGTTTGATTGGAATGCCGATGGCGTCGTCAATTTCCATGACTTCGTCCGCTTGGCCGCAGTTTGGCATGCCCACGATCCCAATGACCCCGTCCTCGACCCTGAGCACCCCGAGTACGTGAGCGATCCAAACAGTCCTGGGTATATATCGCCCGAAGCCGTGGCACTATGGTTCCCTGATGGCTACCCATACAACTTCTCAATCGCAGGGCAAAGCCAGTACACAATCGACCTGGCTGACCTCGCTGTGTTTGTCGAGCAGGCCCCGTGGATGTGGATGGCGTGCTGGTTGTTGGAAGGTGGGTCTTCGCAGATGATGTCCGGGGGTGAATTGATGCTCTTGGGCAGATTCGAAGAACAGATAACCACCGAGCCGTCAGCGGTGGAAGAGATGGGCGATCTCGTCAACATCGTGGGGCAATTGGAAGACCTGTGGCTCACAGATCCGGCTATCCAGCAGGAGATCGACTCCACTGACTGGCAAGGGTTTATGGATGCCCTGTATGGTAATCTCCTTGAGGTCTACCTGAGCACCCAATAGGTATTGACATGGGGACGAGAGTGGTGTATAATGTCCTTGTTATTCTAAGGAGACGTATGATGAAAAGAATGCTGATACTGGTCGCCTGTTGCCTCTGTCCGGTCTATGCTGGATATGATGATGGCCTGATTTCTGCCGGCGATTACGAGTGGGGTGTCGAGTTATTCGGTGGCACCCTTGTTGTCGATGGTGGTGGGGCAATGGTGATAGAGGCTCGGGATTCCTGTCGTGTTGAGGTGTATTCGACGAGTTCTCCCTTGGGGACAGGTGTGGGCGGTATCATGGACCTGGCGCTCACCAACACCAGCCATCTCGATTATTACGGCGGCCTGACACAGGAACTGACGGTTCAAAAGAATGCCACAGCCCATCTTCGCGGCGGCCGAATCGATTTCATCACGAGTATGCAGTTTGTGACATGGGTAGATGGCCAGCCGACAGGGCAGCATATCTTCATCTATGCCAAGAAGGGCTGGGAATGGAAG
>JBASVF010000189.1:0-2818 GCA_049275795.1 Desulfomonilia bacterium | reverse complement strand
ACCAGTGCGAAAGCGTAAGCAAAATAACCGCAAAGCCTATTGCAAGCAGGACACCATGCCAGTCGATACCAAAATCTTTCCACCTCATTGGCCATAAAGCATTTACCATCTGAAATATAAACGCAATAATTAATAAAATCAATCCAATGCGTGTATTTGATGCCTGTTTAGCGAATTCTTCAGTCAAGTCTCTGATTTTCTGTAAATTGCCATCTCCGACGTCAGCATCAAGCAGCCAGTAGTGGCATACTTGCCCGTCCCATGTCCAGAGCCCCGTTTCCTGGAGCATGGCGTGCAGAGCTGCTGCTGCAAACCCTTCAGCGGCCTTTTGCTCCGGCCTCATTCCGCAGCCTGTAGATTTCCGCCACCAGCTCCGTCCGGTCGAAATAGACCTCGTTTCTCCTGATCTTTCCCTGCTCATCGAATTGCACGAAGCACACCCCGATGCACGTGATGACTTTCTCTCCGACCGGTATCCCGGGATCCAGGTAAAAACAATCGCCGGAATAATAATCCGCCAGCTCCTCAGGCTTATTCCCGGTCCACGCCGGCAGCCACCTCGACGCAAATTCCCTCGCCTCTTCCCTGCTCATCATCATGGGTATCGCTCCTTTGCCTTGGCACGACGTCAGGGTCGTCCCGGCGTTCTTAGCGGCTGCCCGCGATACGGACCGGCCACTGCAGGCAATTGCCGGGAGATTGTATCACAATAGATTCGCCTGGCAAATCATAGTCGTACCCTCCTCGACAACCGGCACTGCCGAAGGCATTCCGGGCATCGGTGCGCGCAAACGGCGCCGGCCATACCCTGGCAAGCACGCGCGGAGAGAAAACTGGGGCCAAGGGGAGCCATTCCGTGCTATAGTGTGCAGCGGGCGGCCGATAGCGCATGTCGCCTGCATGGTTATGTCCGTGCCCGACGGCAGGACTCAACCAACCATGAAGGGAGGAGGAACCGTATGACGCCAGAGAAAAAACAGCCTGTTCTGGTAGCGGCGTTCATTGTTGGAAGCTGCATCCTCATCGGGCTGTCAGCCGGAGGATACCTTGTCGGGAAGGGGCTCTCGCGCTTCAAGTCCGACGTCCGGACAGTCACGGTCAAAGGGCTGGTCGAGAAAACCGTCAAGTCGGAACAGGCCGTGTGGGTGCTCCGGCTCAGAAGGGCGAGCCAGAATCTGAAGGAGGCTCACGACATGATAAGCGCCGACAGGCAGGCCGTCATCGCCTTTCTTAAGGACCAGGGCTTTGATGAGGATGAGATAAGCCGGCAACCGACAAGAACCATCGACAAGCTCGCTCAGGAGTATGGTCAGAGCCAGACGGCAGAGACGTTCCGCTACGTGGTGACAGCCGCTGTTGTCGTGACCACGGATAAAATCGATCTCGTGACCAGGACCCTGGGAGAAACCGAAGAGCTGCTCAAATCAGGCGTGGTGCTCGATGGGCAGTGGGGAGAGGGTACGGCCAATCCCCGCTACATCCTTACCACCTTCAACGACCTCAGACCCCAGCTCCTTGCCGAGGCAACGAAAAACGCCCGCATGATAGCCCAGCAGTTTGCCGCTGATTCCGGCTCGCGGGTGGGTGCCATCCATTCCGCGAATCAGGGCAGCATCCAGATTTTCGGCAACGACGGCAACGATGAATCCGCTCCCTACAGCCCGACGAGCACCCCTGAGAAAAAGATACGGGTTGTCAGCACCTTTCAGTTCGAGCTCCTGTGAGAAGCGGGTTCGGCACGACCGGAGCATAGGAAAAGGCCGCATCTCCATTCCGGGAGCCGAACACGAGACGCCGGCTCCCTGCATGCCTGCTGCGCCCGGGAATCAGCGGGCTTGGCCGTGAGAAGCCCGCTTTGCATTGGTTCCGCAGGCGAGTGGAGCTGCCGCGGAAGCCCCGCTGCACAGAGGGCCTTCCCCCGGCGCACACCGGGACTGTCACGCGCCAGCCGAGGGCGTCGTCCCACGGGCGCCTGCAGAAAGCACGGAGACAGATAGCCTCAGGCTGAAATCATCCGGTGCACTCAAGGTCAAGAGGTGCCTTCATCGTGGGAGGTGCTGACATCGTATTTTTTCAGCAGGTCATTGAGGGCCTCTTCAATGATGCTGTTCGCCTTCTTACCTTCCTCGATGGCAAGGATCTTGACCTTTTTCATCAGGTCGCTATCGAGTCTCATGGTATACTGAGAGCGTTCCTTCTTCTCCATAGTAATACTAGTAGAGTAATGACGATATTAATCAATGACCATTCTGCCGCCTGTTTTCGGGATTGCCAGTAAAGTTATTATGCTATGAGAGGTCCCGATAATCTTTCCACCCGTATCCATAGGTTTTCGCCGGCCTGCCGTCCATAGCGCCGGTCGGCTCTGCTTGCATCCCAGGCTGTGAACCTGCGGCCGGTCGTGATCGTAACGGCTGGGGCCCGGTCAAAAGGCCGCCCGGAAGGTCCATGCCCTTGAATCCCCTGCCCGGATACGGCACGGCCTCTGCCCTGCGATACTGATGATTGTGCCGTGCTTCGCTTGTGCAGGCAACCTGACCATGGGGCCGGCGGATGCCTGTGTGGAAACTAACCCTTTCCCTCCCCACCGGCCTGCCGCCGGCCGGCATGCCTGACCGGCGATATCCGCTCAAAACCGGGAAACGGGCGAAGCATGTAGAGAAGCGGTTTTAAAATTAAATCATACATAACCTCACACTTGTCCAAAATAGCATAAGAAGAAAAAGTTTGTGAAAATCCTCCTGGAGGGTAGAGTTGTTTTTAGCAAGAAACACCAAAACCCAGAAGGAGGATTGAGCAGATGGTACGTTGCAGCAGC
>JBASVF010000188.1:0-5770 GCA_049275795.1 Desulfomonilia bacterium | reverse complement strand
ACCTCCATCCGGGGGGCTGGCAGACTGCCGCTCAGCCGCAGCCTGCCCTGGATGATGCCGCCCACGCCCTCGTGCTGGACGATCCGATCGATCCGCGCAGACCTGAAGTCAGCCCGGATGTCGGCAGGGAAATCGGGGTCCGGGGTGAGCCCTTCCCGGAACACCTTGACCTTTCCTGTGACCGCAAGCGCGTCGCCGGCCCGGTTGAGATCGAAGCCCGTGAGGCTGAGCACGCCAGCCTCGTCGAGCCTCAAGCTCGCTTGAACGTCCCCCACCCGGTACTCGCGCCAGGCGAGGCCCCCACCCCTGACCGTGCCCGAAACCACCGGCCGCTCCAGGGTGCCGGAGATCTCCGCCCGCACCAAGACCGAGCCTCGTGCCTCTTTCGTGAGCGCAGGGGCGACGGCCTGCATCTCCCGGACATCAAGGCCGGCCTGCGCCTGGACCGTTCTCGATTCCAAGTCGAGGCCGCCCCGGATGTCGACATCCATGCCGCCTGTGCCGGTGCCGGTAAGTGCATAGGTAAGGGACGGGTAATCGAGCCCTGCCTCGCCCCGGATGGAGATCTCCCCCGGAGAGATCGGCCATTCTCCAGGTGTTCCCGAGACCTTGAGCACATAGCTCGACCGCGCGTTGACCCGCGGTGGTACAACCCCGGTGCCCGACACCTCGACCTGCGCCGAGACCCGCTTGGGGAGCGCCGGGGCGGATGAGACGACCGCCGAGGGGTCGATGTCCGTTGCGACCATGCTCAGGGTGTAGGAGGCGGCATCGAGGTTCGGGCCGCCCCGGCCGATCCAGTCGGGGAAGACCCTGCGGAGGTCGAGGGTGCCGGCGGCAACAGCCCTGCCCGAGGCGATCATCACGAGGGAATCCTTGAGCTCCACCACCCTGTCCTTGAGCTCGGCCTCGAGTTCGGCGCTCTCCACCTTGACGTCCTCTATGACCCCATCCTCGAGCCTGCATCTCATGCGCGCCCGGGGATCGCGGGCGGTGCCCTCGAGGGTCGCGTCCCCAGATACCTTCCCGGAATAGTCCCCCTTGAGCTCGAGCAGGGATGCGAGGTCCGAGAGCCGGCCCCCGTACTCGGCCTTGAGGTTCACGGCCGGTTCTTCGGCCAGGCCTGTGACGCTGCCATCAAGCGATGCCTTGAAGCCACGGTAGGAAGTGGCCAGGAACAGGGGGTCGAGCTTCCCGTCATGGTATGCCCCTCCGGCACCCACACCGGTGAGCTCCAGGGCGCGTCCGCCGGCTCGGATAAGGGCCCTGGCGGCGGAAAGCCTCACCCGGACGTCCATGCGCCCGGTATCCAGGCCTCCCCGCGCATGCACCCCATCCAGCTCGGCCCTGACGCCGGATGCCGCATCGTCGTACCAGAGCCTTCCGGACTCGATGGAAAAGTTCTCGATCACCACCACGAGACCCTCTCCCCGGCCCTCGGCGCGCTCGCCCTTACGCCCCGGCTCGTCTTTCACCAGGGCATCTAGCAGGTTCAGGCGCGAGCCCTCGCCCTTTCTGTCGAGCGTGAGCTCGGGCGTCTCGAGCGAAACGAGGCGAAAGACCAGCCTGCGTTCAAGGAGCGGGAGAATCGCCACCTTTACCCTTGCCCGGCCGATCTCGAGGACGGTCCGGCCCTCGGGGTCAAGAAGCTTTGCATCGACGAGGCTCACGGACCTGCCCGGAAGCCACACCGAGAGGTCTCCGGCCAGGACCCGGCCCGGGATGAGGGAGTTTACCGACTGGAGCACCCGGTCCCTGCCCCGGTCCATACAGAGGTAGACCTGGAGCGCGGCCCCCAGGAGCACGGCCAGCAGCAGGGTCAGGACGAGCGCGACGGCGACGATCCGCACGGCAATCTTCATTACCGGCCCTTTCCTCACATGCTTAAGGATTCTATCCGCCATATGGTACACTGCTCTGCCATATATAGTATAGGTTCAAAAGGGGGATCGACCCTCACTCCACCAAACCCCTTTTCTGCCGCGACCAAAGGAAAAGCCTGCCCGCAGATGTGCTTTACCCGGGCCTTTGAGACCCCGGAACACGCTCAGGCAATGGAAGACGCCCATCCCCTCCAGGCGATGAACGCGATGTAGAGCGCAAGGAGGAGGAACCCCTCCGGGCGGGATATGATCCTCCGGCCGCTGGCCGAGATGGGCAGCAGCGCGACAGAGAAAAGAACCATAGCCGTGAGATCGGCCATGCCCTGGGCAGGGACCGGCGTCTGCCTGATGCACGCGGAGATGCCCATGATGAAGAGCAGGTTGAAGATGCTGGACCCCACGACGTTGCCGATGGCGATATCGCTCTGGCTCCTTGCGGCAGCCATGACAGAGGTCACGAGCTCGGGCAGGCTGGTGCCCACGGCCACCAGGAACAGGCCGATGAAGGCCTCGGATATGGAGAGCGCCCGCGCCAGGCCGACCGCTGAATTCACGGTGAGCCTTCCCGCCAGCGCCAGGATCACGATCCCCGCCAGGGACATAGCCAGCGGCGTCCAGACGGAACGCTTCCCGCCTGCCCCGGCTTCCAAGCCGGTCTGTGCGGAGAAGGAATCCTGCCCCCTGCCCTTGAGCGCGTCCGAGATGTTGTAGTAGAGGAACACGCAGAAGAACAGCAGGAGCAGGAGCCCATCCGACCGGTCGAACATGCTCTGCTCCGATCGCATGACCCGGTCGAGGCACATGACGAGCCCTGCCGTGCTGGCCAGGATCATCATGGGAATCTCCCTCACGATCACGGTGCCCCTGACCGTGAGTGGCTTCAGGAGGGCGGCGATGCCCAGGATGAGCCCGATGTTGGCGATATTTGAGCCGATGATGTTGCCGAAGGAGATCTCCGTGTTGCCCTTGATCGCGGCAGTGATATTCACGGACAGCTCAGGCGCACTGGTTCCGAAGGCGACGATCGTGAGCCCGATGATCAGGGGGGACACCCCCAGGGTATCCGCCAGGGACGAGGCCCCCCTCACCAGGAGGTCGCCCCCTGTGATCAGGAGGGCGATACCGACAAGAAGCAGTACGCCGTCAAGCATTGCGCCACCACGGTATGGTCTCTGGCATGCAGGTCCTCCCGGCCAGCGGCTCTCTGAAGGAAAACCGTATCAGACCCAGTATACGTTGGCTTCGCCCCGGCTCCTCTTCTCCTCGTAGATCTTCATGGCGTCCTTCCTGCTCAGGACCTTATCCGGAGAGCTGAGAATCAGGTAGCAGTTGCAGTCCGGATGGGGACACCCGGCCCTTACCCATTTGAAAACCCGGGCGGCCCGCTCGACCATGGGCCTTATGTCGGACCAGAAGATCTCGCTCTTGCAGCCCTCGCACCTGAAGTAGTAGACCTGCCCTTCTGCTTCTGTTGCTTTCTGCTGTTCCATGAACTCATGCCCCCTTTTGCAGGATTAGGCTTTCTTGAACCCCACGGTAAAGAAAGATCGGCCCTCGGTCAAGTGTGATTGCCCTGGCTCTGCGGTGCGCCCGGACCCGCTGCCCCGTCCCGGACTCGCTCTCTGGGCTGTCAGCCGAGGAACAGGGGCGGGACCCTGCACGGCATCACTTCGATCCTCTTCCACACCCCGCCGGTTATGTACGGCTCTGCCTCGAGATACCTGTCGAGCTCTTCGCGCGAGGCAAAGTCATACACCACGATCGAGCCGATCATGGCCTGTTTCTCATCGAGGATGGCCGCCCCGTAGAGCGCCCTGCCCTCGAGCTTGAGCCGCTCGATGGACGCGAGGTGCGCCTCCCGGGCGGAAAGCCTCCTGGCCTGCGCCTGTTCGTCCGTTCCATCATAGGCGATGACGAGAAACTGCACCCTATCCTCCTTGTACCGCTTCCTTGCCCGCCTGCGGAGTCCCGAAGCCGCCCGGATCATGGCGCCGCCCCGATTCTTGGGGCCAGGCGGACAACAACAGGGGCCCACGGCAGAGTAACACCCGCAGATCCCTGTACAATTCCCGCACCCTCCAGGCAAGCACAATCCGCACGAATGGCAATGGATTTCATCTGGCGAGCAAGAGGGGACCAGGCTTTCACCCGGAAGGTCAAAAGGGCGACCATGAGGCTTTTGCCGGGGCCTGCGGGCGATCCGGCAGACCGGCCTGCGGTACGATGGAAGGCCGGGGAAGAGACCCGAGGCAACCGGGAGGCGGTGACACCGCGCCTTTTGCCGTGCTTCCGGCCGTTTAAGGTAAACCGGCCCTTCTCTCGCCGTGCGCCAGAAAGGATCGAGCCCGGGACATTTCCCGGCCGGGGTTCAAGCGCACCGTCAGGTCTGCCAGTAGATCCGCTCCAACCTGGTGTTTGCGAGCTTGATGTACTCCCTGCGGGCCTTGTCCATTGAGGTGAAGAGCGCTTCAGGGAAAAGGGAGACCGTGCGGTTGCAATGCGGGTTCGGACACCTCCCCCGGTACTTGCGGGCATCGGCCGAGATCTCCACCCTGGCGAAAAATTTGGTCTTGCACCCCTGGTGGTCGAACAGAGCGACCTTTGCCTTTCGCCTCATCCTTACGCCTCCTGTCATGAGCAATGTTCCATGCTGCCGGCCGCTCCCTGGTGAACCGGCCGGCCGCGCGGGCTGCCAGGTGGTACGCAGGTGCTGCTTTCCAGAAATAGTAAGCCCTGGAGGCGCCAAGTCAAGACTGGGGCGTTATTTCCCCGGCATCTGCCTTCAGCCGAATGGATGGTCGCAGGAAGGGTACAGCGAGGCTGGGACCCGTTTTCCAGGGACCGGAAGAAAGGCGCGTCGTTCTCCCCGGGAAGGGCGCCGGTATGCAGGGAGCACACGAAATGCGTGAAAGCGGTCCATTCAGCCCCTCTGAAGGGGCCAGATCACCCGGTGGGATTGTGGAACCCTCCCCTGCCGGCGGGTGGCTTTCGAGATGAGCACAGACCTTTTGGACGCGGCCACCAGGGGCGCCGGCCGGTCCTCGCGGAGCGTCCGGAAAGAGGCCGGATGCATGCCGGGCCCGGTACCACCCCGTGCCGGGCCTCTCTTCAGAGCACTCGCTCCCTACTCTACCCTCAGACAGATCATGGTGTAGTTCCTGCGGGCTCCCATGGTGGGGTGGAGAAACTCGAGCCCTGCTTCTTCAGGAGTATACCCCGCCTGCTCACAGATATATCTCGCACGTTCGCGCGCCCGAAGGATGACCCAGTAGAGCTCCTTCTGGAGCTCGGTCAGCGGCCTCATGTCCCTGTCCTCCACGGCCTGGTTCATGTTCGTGGCTCTGTGCTTCATACCTCGAATCACTCCTGTTACTTGGCGTGCCGGATGAGCTCGTCGATGTTGTTGCCGTTGAACCTGCCCTCTTCGACGAACTCGTTGATCTTGCCGACATCGGCGCCGTCCTCGACGGCCTGGTTGATCCTGTCGATCTTCCGTCTGAGAGTTTCCATCTTGCCGGCCTTCACGACCCTCGTCATAAGGTGAACGATTTCCTGGTCCTTCCACCACGGGTATTCTTGCAATTGCTCTTTCATTATCCTGTTTCCTCCGTCATCGAGTATGGCCCCGTGCATCCTGCCATGACAGAACAGAGGTATTAATAAACAAATTTATCGTTTAACTAATATATTATGAGGTGTTTTGAACATCTCAATACCTTTTTTCCTTTTCGTTTATTTGTTGTTTAAATTTTATAGGTTATGTCACTACTGTCCAAAATAAATTCAATTAATGATTTGGGACGAGACAAATCAATGAGTTAGGCTTGAGATAAGCGATATTTCATGACCTGGTTCCCCTTTTTTGTATCTTACACACCTGCTGTCCA
>JBASVF010000187.1:0-3950 GCA_049275795.1 Desulfomonilia bacterium | reverse complement strand
AACCTCAAGGATATATCAGGGGGCATGATTGACGATTATCTGTTCCAGTTGAAACAGAAGAACGGTATGCCCATTTCAGATAAAACTAGATCGAACCACTGTAGCCAGCTTCACGACTTCTGGAAATGGTGTTTGCGTCGTGAAGATATAATAACCTTGGCAGAGTTTCCTCAGTTCCCCGAGATCGAGTATGAGTTGAGTTATCGCAAGATCACTACCTGGGAGATCCAGGAGAAGGTAATTGGAAAGGTCAAGGAAATGACCTACCGCGATAACCCAAAGATATGGCTCGGTATTGACATGTTGGCTACTTACACAGCACTGAGGCCGGATGATCTAAGAAGAGTCACGGAAGGAAGTTTGGATGAAAACGGGTGGCTCACCGTCTATAACCCGACCAAGCGAAAAAATAAATTTAAATATATCAGACTGCATGAAGATCACATTGTCATGTGGGAAGAGCTGCAAAGGCAATTTCCGGCTCTCCCTGAGACTCCATTCTTTCGACACCACGGGAGAGTTAGGGGAACAACTCAAACAGGAATTATATTTGGAGAACACTACCTAAGGAGGTGGTGGCTGAGAGCGTGTGATGAGATCGGACTCAAGGGTGTACCGCTCTATCCCGGAACGAAGCACACCACAGCGACCGAGACAGCGAAGCTCATGGGGGCGGACAGGGCATTGAAGGCATCGGGGCTGACGAACAAGGCATTCGAGCGTTATTGCCAAGTTGAAAACAGTGATGCTTTTGAGGTCGTAACAGAGATTCTAAAAACCAAGAAGGCTAAGGTTATCAACTTGAATGTGAAACGAAGGGAAACTGAATAGCCAATGTTGCCTGCTCAGGGTTTGCTCACCCTTTTCGAGACAAAAAATGGTAAAAAAGACAATAATATTAAGGAAGTTGTGGTAGCGGAGGAGGGACTTGAACCCCCGACTCTGCGGATATGAGCCGCATGCTCTCACCAACTGAGCTACTCCGCCACTCGATGTTTTTCCTACTCAACTCTGCCCGGTTTGTCAACGGTTTTAAACTGCCGGGAAATGATGCATTCATCGGATTCCGCGATCTTTCTGAAGGATCATCGGATCGGCGGATGCGCACCCGGCGCATCCCGCCTGAACACCGGGAGAGGCTCAGCTCCGTACCAGGTCCCTCGAAGCCGGGAGCCCGCCCATCGAACGGGCGTGCCGCACCGCGCTCAGCAGGGCGTCGGCGGCAGCCTGGGCGGCGAGCACGCCCAGGTGCAGGGGATGCGCATCCCGGTCTCCCAGGGAGAAGCAGAATACCATGTCGCCGTCAAAGGGCGTGTTGTAAGGAGAGATATGCCGCGCCAGGCCGTTGCCGGCCATGCGAGCGACCTGCATGGCCGATACCTTGTCCAGCCGTGCGTCGGTGACCAGGACGCAGAGCGTGGTGTTGCCTGGGGCCCCCATCTTCGTTCGCACCTCGCCGCTGCGGATGGCGGAGAAGGTATCGAGGAACCCCGACCCCTCGCGTGCACCGGCGATGATCCTGCCCTGCTCGTCGAGCACGTCGCCGAAGGGGTTGGCAACCACCAGGGCTCCCACGTGCACGCCCCCGCCCCCGGCCACCATGCTCGAGCCCAGGCCCGCCTTGGTGGACGAGAGCACGCCCCGGATCTTGCCCGAGGTGGCGCCCGTGCCCGCGCCGACGCACCCCTGCTCCACCGGCGCGGACGTGGCGGACCGGCACGCTTCGTAGGCCATGGCCTGGCTCGGCCGTGCAGAAGCGCTCATGAACGAGAGATCGAAGATGACCGCTGTGGGCACCACGGGCAGCCTCGCCACCGTGAGATCGAGACCGATGCCCCGCTCCTCGAGGTACTTCACTACGCCGCCTGCCGCGTCGAGTCCGAAGGCCGATCCGCCTGCAAGGCACACCGCGTGGATCGCGATGCCGGGGTGCATCATCTCCAGGGAGTCCACCTGCCGCGACGAGGTGGCCATTCCCGTGATGTCCATGGCCCCCACCGCCGGCCGTTCGAACAGGAGCACCGTGACCCCGGTGCCCCCGGCCGCGTCCGTGGAGTGGCCCACCTTGACCCCGCTCAGGGCGGTGATCGTGTCATTCGATGGGCTTGACATCCCGTACCACTCCGTTGAACTCGGCGAGCACCTCCTTGACCACGGAGGACTTCATGGCGTTGGCCCGCGCCTCGGAGGGCCTTGGCTTCCGGACCGCCTGGGGCTGTGCTTCTTGCACGGCCACCTGGATGCCGATCTCGCTGGGGAAAAAGGCCTGGGCCTTCTTGAGAATTTCGGGCAGGGCCTTCCTGATCTGATCGGCGATGAACTGGTTGGCGCACGTCAGGATCACGCCGCCCTGGTCCCCGTCGGAAGCGCTCACCGTGGCGAGCATGCCGTACATGGGCTGGTCGTGGTCTTTGAGAAAGGTCATGAACCCCTCCCACGACCGGGGCAGCGAGGAGAGCGGCGGCTTGTTCCGCACGGCCGGAGCTGCCGGCGGCGAGGGCCTCCCTGCCGGGGCCGGAGCCTGCTCGGAGTGCATCCGGGAGATGAGCTGCCGGATATCCACCAGGGATGGTGCGGAGATGATGCGCAGCAGCACGGTCTCCAGCGTGATCTTGGGCAGGCTCGAGAACTTGAGGTCGCCCTCGGCGTGTATCAGCACGGTGAGCATCCGGTGCAGCTCTTCGAACGGTACCTCGGCTATGAGCCCCTGCAGGAAGTCCTTTTCTTCTTCGGGCAGAGAGATGCCGGTGTAGCCCGCTTTCAGGACCACCATGTTGCGGAAGCTCTCCAGCAGCGAGCGATAGAGTTGGAGAAGATCGTGGCCGTACTGGTACACCTTGCCCACACTATCGAGCACCGAGGTGACGTCCTTTTTGATGATCGCCTCGAGCAGGCCGTGCATGGTCGCCCGCTCGACCATGCCGAGCATGTCCTCCACCACGGCTGCGTCGATCCGGCCGCTGCGGGTCGCGGCCGCGTGCTCGAGCATGCCCTGGGCGTCGCGCATGCTTCCGTCGGCCTGCAGGGCGATTATCATGAGCGCGTCCCGGGTTATATCGATGTGTTCGCCGGCGGCCACGGAAGCGAGGTGATCCATGGTCTCCTTGACCGAAATCCGCCGGAAGTCATAGCGTTGGCATCGCGAGAGCACGGTGAGCGGCACCTTTGCGAGCTCGGTGGTGGCCATGATGAAGATCACGTGCTCCGGGGGCTCCTCCAGGGTCTTGAGCAGCGCGTTGAAGGCGCTGCGCGAGAGCATGTGGACCTCGTCGATGATGAAGGTCTTGTACCTCGCCACGCTCGGGGCGTAGCGGGCGTTTTCGATGAGGTCGCGGATATTCTCCACGCTGGTGTTGGAGGCGGCGTCGATCTCGAACACGTCCACGGCCCGCGAGGCCGTGATATCCTCGCAAAGGCCGCAGGCGTTGCAGGGGGTGCTGGAGAGCCCTTTTTCGCAGTTGATGGCCTTGGCCAGGATCCTGGCTGCCGAGGTCTTGCCCACTCCCCGCGGGCCGGAGAAGATGAACGCGTGGGGCAGGCGGCCCATCTCGATGGCGTTCTTGATGACGCTGGTCACGTGCCCCTGGCCGACGATCTCTTCAAAGCGCTGTGGACGGAGCTTTCGGGCGAATACCTGGTACATGGGTGTGATCCTAGTATCTGCAGAGATTTTATTCAAGAAAAAAGGCCGAGCAAGGGGGCCATGCCTTACATACACATACGGCGTACCGCTTACCGCTGCTCCCTTCCGGGCCTGACGGGGTTCACGGCGCCGCACTGCATGAGACATGGCCCCTTGCGCGGCCTTTTCCTGGCGGAGAGAGAGGGATTCGAACCCTCGGTACCACTTGTGGTGGTACACGCGATTTCCAATCGCGCCCCTTCGGCCTCTCGGGCATCTCTCCAGACTGCCGCATGATTCCTCCGAGGCTGCGGCAGCGCG
The DNA here is from genome assembly GCA_049275795.1 of Desulfomonilia bacterium. Taxonomy (GTDB): domain Bacteria; phylum Desulfobacterota; class Desulfomonilia; order UBA1062; family UBA1062; genus Phosphitivorax. The sequence goes on along the minus strand of JBASVF010000187.1, from coordinate 7 downwards.
CAGCAGC
>JBASVF010000186.1:0-3385 GCA_049275795.1 Desulfomonilia bacterium | reverse complement strand
CCAGAGCACCGAGTACGACCAGTGGGCGGCCGGCGCGGGCGGAACAGGAGAGTCCGGATACGCGCAGATTGGCCCGCTGCTCATCACGGCGGAGAGCGGCGGCGTACAGGCCTCCGGCCATGAGATCGGAGACGTGAGCCAGAGGCAGTCTCTCGGGGTCAATATCCGGTGGACCGACCAGGACGGCGCGGAGGTCATCGCCGATGGCTGGTTCCTCATCCGGGACGAGCACACCCGGCAGGCTGTTCGGGAGCGGGAGGAAATCTATCAGCAGACCATGCTGCCCATTTTCATCTATCCGCACGAGAACGATATGCGGGTATCGACCAAGGCCACCGAGCGCCGGGTGCTTCTCGTCTGCCTGCGGTACGGCGCGAACGAGCAGGCAACGGCACGGTTCGAGTACAGGCTGATCAACCTGGGCTTCACCCCGGAGGACTTCGCATGAGAGACCTTCCCGAATCCATCGTAATTGATCGTAACGCCGTTTACCTGGGGGCGCGGGTGATCTGCCGGGTGCTCAACATCTCCAGGAACACGCTCAAGAAGTACATGGCGAACGGCATGAAGGTGCGGCGCGACGAGAGCACTGGCAAGCTCGTTGCCACCAGCGAGGACCTCCTGGAATACTTCCAGGGCCTGCCCGTCGCCGTCAAGGAGACGAAGCCCCCATGTGGATAGCCTTCAAGGACCCTCACGGCATCGTCCCGCTCTTTCGGGGCAATCCCCGGGAGATCCCCTCGGGCTATGCCCAGGCGGCGCGCAACTGCAAGCTCGAGGACGGCGCGATCAAGCCGATCAGGGGCCTCGTGACCGTAGCGACGCCCACGAAGACGGGCACCAAGCGAACGATCTTCCAGTACAAGGACACGGACCCGCCGCTCTGGATGCACTGGTTGCAGGACGTGGACATCGTGCGCAGCGTCACGGCCGGAGACACGACCGGCCTCCTGCTCTTCACCGGAGACGGGTATCCGCGCATCACGGATTCGGTCTATGCCACGAGCGGAGGCGGCACCGATTACCCGAACGTGTCCTTCCGTCCGGGCGCGCCGAAGCCCTCGGCCCCGCCGTCGATCACGGTCAACGGGGATGCCCCCGGGGAGGACGATGACGCCGCGATCGAAACGGTCGCCTACCGGTACTGCTTTTGCGCCGTCATCGGCGGGGTGAAGCAGTATGGGCCGCTGAGCGACCCGACCACCTACGTGGACGTGTCCTTCGGCTTCGGGCAGACGATCACGCTCTCGGAGATCCTGACCTCGCCCGGGGCGGGGTACCAGTCCACCGGCATGACCAAGCGGATCTACCGGGCAACGATAGGATCGTCTACCGCCGGCTGGCAGTTCGTGGACGAGATCCCGCTTGCACAGGCCACGTTCACGGACAGCACCCTGACGCAGGACCTCTCTCAGACCATCGCCATCTCCGAGAGCTACTATCCGCCCCCGGACGAGATGACCGGCATCCGGGCCATGCCCAGCGGCTCCGTGGTGGGGTTCGTCAAGAACCGGCTCATCCCGAGCGAGCCCTACCTCATGCACGCATACAACCCGGATTATCAGCGAATCATCGAGTACCCGATCGTGTGCATCGAGATCGTGGGGCAGACGGCGCTCGTGCTGACCGAGGGCGTGCCGTACCTCTACACGGGCTCTCACCCGAGCTCGGCCACCCCGGACAAGCTCGGCGGGCACCTCTCATGCATGAGCAAGCGGGGCGCCCTGGAGATTAACGGCATGGTCTACTGGCCGACTCCCGAGGGCATAGCCGCGTTCAACCTCACGGACGGGGCCGGGCTCACCACGGTGGGCCTGCTCGACATGGACTCCTGGGCGCACTACGCGCCGGCATCGATCAACGCCTATATGGTGCAGGGCTGGTACATCGGCTTCTATAACACCGGGACCGTCGCGGCCGGCTTCATGTTCAACCCCGCAACCAGGGAGTTTGTGGACCTGGATCTGCACGCCACGGCTGGATTCAATGACCTCTCCCAGGGCAAGCTCTACCTGCAGGTGGGCGATACTATCGCCCAGTGGGATTCGGACGCCGATAACAACCTGACCCTGTACTACAAGACCAGGCCCGAGCCCCTGCCGTACCCGTGCTGCATGGGATACGGGCGGGTGCTGGCCAGGGGATACCCGATCACGTTCGGCCTGTATGATCGCAACGACAGGCTGATCAAGACGATCTCTGTCAAGGACAGGGAGCCCTTCGTCATCGGCAGCGGCTACCTGAGCGACGAGTACGCGGTGGACGTTTCGGGCAAGCATCAGGTCGATTGGATCGGCCTGGGCGAGACCATCTTCGACATCGAGGAGGCGTATAGCAGCGGTGAGCACTAACCCGAGACCATTCAGCGCCATCCCGAGGCTGCAGGGCGTCAGCGACCAGGCCCTGCTCAAGGTGCTGACGCCTATCAAGGAGAACCTGGAGCGCGTTCTCGGGCTCAACGGCTCCAGGGCCGACCTCTACCTGAGGGCGGATGAAGCCGTCGCGCCGGGCGGAGAGACCACGATCATCGTGCCCGACGATGGCCCGGGAGAGCCCCTCGTGCTGCCCATCCCCATCATCGAGGCGGACGACATCACGGCCACCGGCACCTATGAGCGTATCATCCTTTCCTGGAACGTGCCCTATGACTACTGGCTCGCACACTACGAGATTCTGCGGTCCTCGACCTCGCTCGTGGGAGATGCCGTGGTGATCGGCAGCACCACCTCCATGGTGTACTCCGACCCGGTGGGGCCGAAGAAGGCGTACTACTACTGGATCCGGATAGTGCAGAAGGTGGAGGCCGGCGGGAACGTGGGGGCGCTGCCAACGGACGGCAAGCCGGCCAGCACGACAGATGATCCGAGCCATGTGCTCGACCTGCTCTCCGGGCGGATTACCGAGACGCAGCTCTATGCGGACCTCTCCTCCAGGATCGACCTGGTGGACGGCACCGGTGACGGCTCTGTCACCGCCAGGATCGCGGCGGAGGCGGCGGCCAGGGCCGCTGCTCTTGCGAGTGAGGCATCTGCCCGGGCAAGCGCGGACAGTGCCATAGCATCTGACATATCAGCCCTGGAGCTCGTCGTGTACGATGAGGACGATGGCGTGGCGGCCCTCGGCTCGGCAATCTCCTCGCTCGGCACCAGGATGACCTCGGCCGAGGGAACGGTCTCGGTGCACACCTCGCAGATATCGTCCCTGGCAACCCTGATCGATGACCGGGGGGGGGGCGGGGAACTCGGGGCCGAGGCCCTGGCGGCACTGGACGCGCGAGTTACCACCTGTGAAACGAACATCACGGCGAACGCCAGCGACATTACCGCCCTGGAAGCGACCGTGAACAACTCGACCACGGGCGTGTCCGCTCTCGGCACGGCGCTGG
>JBASVF010000185.1:0-6177 GCA_049275795.1 Desulfomonilia bacterium | reverse complement strand
ATCCCAATCAGCACATCGCCACCATCGAGAGTGACATGACACTCAAGATGGAGATGCGTGTGGATTGGGGCAGGGGATATGTCCCGGCCGAGATCAACAAGGAAAGCATCGACACCCACGGGTGGATCGCGATCGACGCGATCTTCTCGCCGGTGCGCAAGGTCTCGTTCAACGTGACGCCGACCATTGTTGGCAGAAGGACCGACTATGACCGGCTTTCGCTCGAGATATGGACCAACGGCGTGGTGACCCCGGACGATGCTCTTGCCTACGCTGCCAAGATCAATAAGGAATATATGAACACCTTCATCAACTTCCAGGAAGAGGAGTTGGATCGCCAGGCAAGCGTGGAAGAGAAGGAAAAGGAGCTCAACCCCAACCTGTTCCGCACCGTCGAGGAGCTCGAGCTCTCGGTCAGGTCGGCCAACTGTCTGAAGAACGCCAACATGACCTACATCTACGAGCTCGTGCAGAAGAGTGAGGCCGAGCTGCTCAAGACCAAGAACTTCGGCCGCAAGTCGCTCGAAGAGATCAAGGAAAAGCTCGCCAAGATGGGCCTCCAAATTGGAATGAAGATACCGAACCTTCCCTCTCCCGAGGAGATCGAGGAGAGAAGGAAGAAGATGGAAGAAGAGGAAAGCAAGTAAGAGCTGAGGTGGAGAGATGTATCATCAGATAGCGGGAAGAAAACTCGGACGCACGACGGATCACAAGGAGGCCATGCTCAGGAACCTGGTCACTTCGCTGATCCTCCACGAAAGAATCGAGACCACGGAGGCCAAGGCCAAGGAGCTCAGGAAGCTTGCCGACCGGATGATCACGCTGGGAAAGAAGGGCGACCTGGCTTCCCTGAGGAGAGCGCTCAGGAGCGTGCGGTCCAAGCAGGCGGTGGGCAAACTCTTCACCGAGATAGCGCCCCGGTACGTTGCCAGGAACGGCGGGTACACCCGGATCATCAAGTATCGCAACCGCAAGGGCGACGGTGCCACCACTGCCATCATCGAGTGGGTGGAGGCAGGGGCCCCGGCCGCGAAGAAGCCTTCGGCAGCGCCGGCTGAAGAACAGAAGTCTTGAGAACACGGGAGAGCGTGCAGCCGGCGGTAATCTTCCGGAACGCAGGCTTTTCCTATGGCGAAAAACCCGTACTGCGGGGCATCGACTTGGAGGTGCCCCGCGGTTCTTATTTCGGGATCGTAGGACCCAACGGGTCCGGTAAAACCACCCTTGCCTACCTCGTCTCCGGCATCCTGGCCCCGGGCACGGGCGAGGTAGATGCCTGCGGCAACCGCGTGGGTCTCGTCCTGGCCAACCCGGCAAACCAGGTGGTGAGCCTGGTGGTCGAGGAGGACATCGCCTTCGGGCCGGAGAACCTGGCCCTTCAGCCCGCCGAGATCGCCCAGCGCATCGATGCCTCGCTCCGGGACGTGAGGGCCGAGCACCTCCGGCAGTCTCTCACCAGCGCGCTCTCCGGGGGAGAGCTGGCCAAGGTGGTCTTCGCCGGGCAACTGGCCATGGACACGGACGTGCTCGTCCTCGACGAGGGCACGATCATGCTCGATCCCCGCAACCGCGGCATCCTGCTCAACACCATCCGGGATCTGAACCGGGACATGGGCAAGACCATCATCCACATCTCGCACCGGCTGGACGACCTCGAGGCTTCCGACACGGTGGCGGCGATGGACAGGGGCTCCGTTCGCTTCATGGCGGATGGGGTGCTCGACCTGGCCCGGCGTCTCGCCTCGGACCCGATCGAGGGCATCGAGCCGGGGGCGCATATCCTCTACCGCAGCTTCCTTCTCGAACAGGGTATCACGGACGAGAACCTCGAAGCCGCCACCAGGCGGCTCGCGGCAAAGCACGTATCAGACCAGGCCTAGAAAGGCGCAAGGCCGGCTGCGGATCAGGTCGGCCCGGAGCCGGGGTCCGATTCCTTCTCCCCGGGCAGGGCATGCTCCTTTATCTCGATGAACCCCAGGTCGGCGAGCCGTGCCAGCACCTCGCGGGGGACGTACTCCAGAGCCAGGACCTCACGCACGCTCAACTGGCCGTCCCGGATCTGCTGCAGGATGCGGCTCGCGTGGCTGCTCTGCGTCTTTCTCTGGTAGTAATCCCGCCACACCAGGGCCGAGCCCAGCACGATGATGATGCCCATCATGAGCCAGAAGGTCTCGTGGGTGATCTCGATGTGCAGACCCTCCAGGAGCAGCTTGGTTCCGATGAAGAAGATGAGCTGGTAAGCGAGGTCCTCGAGCCGGGGCAGCTTTTCCAGGAGCCTGATGAACACGGTGGCTGCGAAGCGCAGGAATATGATCCCCAGGATGCCGCCCGCCCATACCACCAGGAGCTTGTCGCTCATGGCCACGGCCGTGGTGATGCTGTCGATGGAGAAGGCGATATCGGTGAGCTCCACCATGAGCACGGTGCCCCAGAAGCTTTTCATCACCCCGGGCCTGGCCTGGTGGGCGTCTTCCCGGTAGAAGAAGAACATGTGCTTCATGGCCAGGTAGACGAGGTAGAGGCCGCCGATTATCTTGAAGATGAGGAATTTGATCAGATATGCGGCAAAGATCAGCGCGATGATCCTGAACAGGAAGGCCCCGGCGATCCCGTAGGTAAGGGCTTTCCTCTGCTGGTGCTTGGGCAGTCCCCGCACGAGGATCGCGAGCACCAGCGAGTTGTCCACCGAAAGGATCCCCTCGAGAACGGCGAGCATGCCCACGGCCAGGAGATCCGTGGAGGCGAAGCTCTGCGCTTCAAAGGCTATGGTCTGTAAAATGTTGAGGTCCACGTTCCCTCCTCGATCTGCAGCAGGTTCAGGCATCAGCCGGCGCGCTGCTGACGCGTACGTGGGTACCTCCAATACCATAGATTTGCCGGGAAGGCGAATGCTGCGCCTGCCCTCATCCACTTGGGCCCCTACGCTATTTATCCGTTCGCAGCGGGCTGGGTCACCCCGGAGCGCATAAGGCTGCCGGCTCTATCACCCCCCGTGCACAATGCTCAGGACATGGTCACCGCCAACCTCTTGTGAGATCTCCCAGCGGGTACGTGTGAGGGCCCTGAGGAACCTCCGGTCGTGGCTCACCAGCAGCAGGGCGCTCCGGCAGTCGGCCAGAGCGCTTTCCAGACACTCGATCGAGACCAGGTCAAGGTGGTTTGTGGGCTCGTCCATGATCACCAGCCAGGGATCGTTCAGCAACCCCAGGGCGAGCATGAGCTTCCGCGTCTCCCCCGGGCTGGGCAGTCGGCTCTCCAGGAGGGGCTCGGGCCTGGAGCCCAGGCGGCTCACGATCGTCATCACCCGGCCCAACTTTTCGCCCGGCAGACTGGTGAGCTCGTCCAGCAACCGCACGGACTCGTCTGCCCGCAGCTCCTGGGGCAGGTAGATAACCCGGTCTTCGGGCAGTGAAAGACGGGAGAGGATGGAGGTAATGAGGGTGGTTTTCCCGCACCCGTTGGGGCCTGTCAGGGCGATGCGGTCCTGGCTGGAGATGTTCAATCCCGGATGAACGAGCCTGCCGCCCTCACCCAGGGGCAGGATTCCCGCCGGCAGGTTCAGCACATACGCCCTGGGGCAGACGCCGCCCACAAGATCGACCCCGGTAGGAGGCTCCTTGTTTACCGGTATCTCGTCAAGCTCCCGGCGGGCTCTCTCCACACGGCTCTCAATCTGCTTGAGCAACCTGCCTTGAACCGCGTCCTTTCCGGTCAACCTGGCCCCGTCAACCCTGGCCCTGGCATCGCGGTCCTTTTGCGGGATATGCCGCTTAGGGTTCATCCGGGCCGATTGGGAGGCCTTGTGCCTGCGCCTGGCTTGCTCAGCGCGGAGTTTGTCCAGCCGGGACCCGGCCGCGTCGAGCCGGTTCCTGGCAGACTCCCTCTCCAGCCTGGCCTGCCTGGCTCCGGATGAATAGCCTCCAGGCCTCAAGGTAACCCTCGGGGGCTCGATGAACAGGCATTCCTGGCACAGCTCATCCAGCAGATCACGGTCGTGACTGACTACCAGCCCGATCCCCTTGAAGTTTTTCAGGGCGCGGCGAAGAAGGTCTCGCGCATGGGAATCCAGGTGGTTGGTCGGCTCGTCCAGGGCCAGCAGGTCGGGCCTACGATGCAGGGCTGCGGCTATCTGAAACCGTTTGCGCTCGCCAAAGCTCAGGGTCTGCCAGCGGAGCAGGTCTTCGTGCCTGAGATCAAGCTCCGACTTCAGGATCAGAGAATCGCGGTCCATGGCAGCCATGAGCTGCTCTGCGCCTTCGGGAGGGTCATCCGTGCGTTGCGGGCAATAGCAGACCAGATCCGGCGCGGCGATGAGGCCGCTATCCGGCCTGATCCTCCCGCACGCCAGCAGCAGCAACGTGGTCTTGCCGGCGCCGTTGGGACCTACGAGACCGGTCCAGCCGGTGGAAACATGGAAGCTGACCCCGGCCAGGAGAGGATGTGTCATGGAGTCGTATGAAAAATCCACTTCGTCGAAACGGAGGAACGGTTGAGTTGTCATTGTCTGCACCTTTCTCGACCAAAAGGGGGCCGGCACAGGTAGGATGTGATGTCACAACGGCCCGTGAACAGGTGCGGTGGTTGTATCGACGTAAAAAAGAGCCGCTGTTCCTCAGAACCCCTGCCCGGACAACCCGGTTCAAGATGAGTGGGGTCAGGGGGTCAGGCCTCGATACTCAACACGCAGCGACAACGCGGCGGTATCACGTGAGTATCGAGATCTGACCCCCTGGTAGAGGACGTATCTAGTCAGCGGCTTATCTTCATTCCCGTACTCTCCGGATATGAATGTTAGAAAAACTTACCCCAATGGGGATGCGGCTGTCAACCTCGGCCCGACGCCGTGCAACCGGGGCGGAGAAGGGCTACTCGAACGAGGGTTGCCAGGTCCTCTCGCCGATGCGGATGCCGAGCTCGTTGACCTCCACGATCTCGCCCCGGTACAGGAGCACCTCGAGCACGGTCCCCCGGGTCACCCCGGTATGGCTCGACTCCTTCTGGTCGAAGACCAGGTTGCCCAGGGAGTAGCAGATGAAGCCGTCGCCGTAGGCCACGGTCGGCTGCGCCACGTGCGGGTGGTGACCCACCACGATGTCCGCTCCCAGGTCTATGGCCAGGGTCATATACTCTTCCTGGATCGAGGATGGGACGGTCTTGTACTCCTGGCCGATGTGCATGGATACCACGATCAGGTCGGCTCCCTCAGCCCTGGCCTGTGAAATGCCTGCTTCGAGGCTGTCTTCCGTCAGCCAGGCAATGCCCGAAGACCCTCGGGACCAATATGTGGGCTTGAGTGCACGCCAGGAGTAGCAGGGATAGTAGAACACCTTCGTGTATGCCAGGAAGGCGATCTTCTTTCCCTTGACCGTGAAATATACCGGAGCATAGGCCTCGTCATAGGTGAGCCCTCCCCCTGCATAGCGGATGCCGGCTTCCTCGAGTATGCCCAGGGAGTCCTCGAACCCGGAGCGGCTGTAATCGAAGGCGTGGTTGTTCGCCACGGACACGATGTCGATGCCCGCAAACTGTAGTCCGGCAACCGCCTCGGGATCGGCCCTGAACCACGGTGCGGGCTTGAGCCAGTTCAGGTAACCCCGGTCGGTGATCGGGCATTCCAGGTTCACGAAGGCAATGTCGGCCTTGCGGAAGTAATCGGCGATGTTGAGCCACGGGAAGGAGTAGTCGCCCCCGCCCTTGCTCATGACTTTGGAGGCCACGCCGCGGTCGAGCATGACATCACCCCCGAGAACGATGGTGATCCAGTCGGAATCTCCCGTCTGCGCGGGCTGCGCATGGACGGCTAGGGCCCAGAAAACCGTGCAGGCGGCCAGGAGCGGAAATACGGCACAGGTCTTGAAAATCTTCATACAGGAAAACCTCCTTGTTCAATCAATATGAGCAAAATCAATTCAACAGCGACATACAATATAATTCTCAGCGCAGGAAAAGGCAATGAGAATCCTGGCAGGGCCCGGCGAGGGGATCATCCCCGGCATGGCCTGCCGGTTACCGCGCCCTCGAACGACATGGGTGAGCCTTGGGGCCGGCACCCCGAACGCCCGGCCTCATGGACGTGCGGAGCCCGGATATGCAGGCGATGGAAGAGACGGGGCCTTTTTACGAAACAGGCTCGTGCGCCTTCTTTCCGTAGACGCGCTCGTATGCCCTGCAGAAGGG
>JBASVF010000184.1:0-19685 GCA_049275795.1 Desulfomonilia bacterium | reverse complement strand
GTGCGCTACAATTCGGGCAACTCCTGGGGATGGCTCGAGCAGAGCCCGTACCGCAAAGACCTCGAGGTCGTAACAGGCGACGTCCGCGACAGGGACTCCGTGAAGTTCGCCATGCAAGGCTGCAGGGCCGTGCTGCACCTGGCCGCGCTCATCGGCATTCCCTACTCCTACCGGACGCCCCTGGCCTACATCCGCACGAACGTGGAAGGCACCTGCAACGTCCTCCAGTGCGCCATGGACGAAGGTGTCGAGCAGGTGATCGTCACCTCCACCAGCGAAGTCTACGGCACGGCGCAGTACGTGCCCATCGACGAGGGACATCCCCTTATGGGACAGTCTCCCTACTCGGCCTCCAAGATCGCGGCCGACCAGCTGGCCTTGAGCTTCCACCGCTCCTACGGCCTGCCCGTAAAGCTCGTACGGCCTTTCAACACCTACGGCCCCAGGCAGTCGGCGCGCGCCGTGATACCCACTATCATCACCCAGATCTTAAGCGGAAGCTGCGAGCTCAAGCTGGGCAACCTCAAGCCCACCCGGGACCTCACCTACGTGAAGGACACGGTCAGGGGGTTTCTCGAGGTCTTCCGGTCGCCGAGGCTCTTTGGCGAGATCACCAACATCGGCATGAACCACGAGATATCCGTGGGCGAGCTGGCCAGGACCATCGGCCGGCTGATGGGAGTGGAGGTCGGGCTCGTCGAGGACGAGCAGAGGCTGCGCCCGGAAGCGAGCGAGGTGATGCGCCTCAAGTGCGACAACTCCCGGATACTCTCGCTCACCACCTGGAGGCCGGGATACGATCTCCAGGCAGGGCTCATGGAGACGATCGAGTGGTTCGGCGGCCATGTCAGGCGCTACAAGCCCGAGGTGTGCAATGTTTGAGCAAATCCCGCTTTCCGCGCCCTGCCTGGGCGCAAGCGAGTGGAAGTACGTGAAGGACTGCCTGGAGACCGGCTGGGTGTCTTCGGCAGGCGGGTATGTCGAGATGTTCGAAGAAGCGGTGTGCCGCTACACCGGGGCCAGGTACGCGGTGGCCTGCATCAACGGCACCGCCGCCCTGCACACGGCCCTGATGGTCTGCGGGGTGAGGCCGGGGGACGAGGTCATTGCGCCCAGCATCACCTTTATCGCACCGATCAACGCCATCCGCTACGCCGGGGCCGAGCCGGTCTTCATGGACTGCGACGAGTACTTCAACATCGACGCCAAGAAGACCACCGAGTTCATCGTCACGCACACGCGGTTTTCCGGCAGGGCCACCTACAACGTGCTCACCGGCCGGAGGATCGGCGCCCTGGTGCCCGTCCACGTGTTCGGCAACGCGGCCGATCTCGAAGACCTGGCCCTGCTGTGCAGAAAGCGGCGCATACCCGTGGTGGAGGACGCGACCGAGGCCCTGGGCACGTGGTACATCCGTCCCGGCGGTGCCGGGAAGAAGCACGCCGGGCTCATCGGCCAGGCGGGCTGTCTGTCGTTCAACGGGAACAAGATCATCACCACGGGCGCAGGAGGCATGATCATCACGGACAGCCCGGCCCTGGCGCGCAGGGCGCGCTACCTCACCACGCAGGCCAAGGATGACCCGACTTATTACATCCATGACGAGGTGGGGTACAACTACCGGATGTCCAACCTGAGCGCGGCCCTGGGAGTCGCCCAGATGGAGAAGCTCTCCACGTACCTGGAGAAGAAGAAGGCAAACTACGAGCTGTACCGTGATCTGCTCGCGGGCGTCGAAGGCATGCGGCTCGCCCCCGTGCCTCCATATGCACAGAACAACCTGTGGATGTACGCGCTCACGCTCGAAGGCCCGTTCCCGGCGCGGGAGCGGGACCGTATCATGGAGCGCCTGAGGGCCAAGGGCGTGGAGACGAGGCCGCTGTGGTATCCCAATCACCTGCAGAAACCCTACCGGAGATGCCGGACCTACCGCATCGAACGGGCCGAGAACGTGTGGCGCTCTACCCTCAACCTGCCCTGCAGCGTCGACCTCACCCCGGAGGCGGTGTCTCTGGTCGTGAAGGAGCTCAAAGATGCGTGATATCATCGTACTGGGAGGAGGGGGCCACGCCAAGGCGGTGATCGGCCTCCTGAAGAGGGGCGGACAATGGAGAATCCTCGGGTACACCGACCCGGTGAGCAGGGGCGGGATCCTGGGCTCGGGCTACCTGGGGGACGACTCCGCCCTGGAGAGTCTCGCTGCGATGTACCAGGATTTGAGCGCGGTGGTGGGGGTGGGCCACGTGGAGTCGAGCCAGACCCGCCGCAGGCTCGCGCAATACGCCCAGGACCTGGGATTCGAATTTCCCAGCATCGTGTCTATCCATGCCGTGGTGGGCGAGGAAACCTTGCTGGGTGAAGGCACCGTAGCCATGGACGGCGCCCTGGTGAATGCCGGCACCCTGGTGGGCAGGCACTGTATCCTCAACTCGCACAGCGTGGTCGAGCACGACTGTGTCGTGGGCGACTTCGTGCACATCGGCCCCGGTGCCGTGCTCAGCGGGGGCGCGACGGTGGAGAGCGACGTACTGATAGGAGCCGGGTCGTGCGTGATCCAGGACGTCAGGATCTGCTCCGGGGTCGTGATCGGGGCCGGTTCGGCCGTGGTTGCCGACATAACCGAGCCGGGAATATACGCGGGCAACCCGGCGAAGAGAATCGGATGAGCTCGAAGGCGGCAAGGAGGGGAATCTTTGTCATCGCCGAGGCCGGGGTAAACCACGACGGCTCGCTCGACACCGCAAAGGCCCTGGTGCGCCAGGCCCGGACAGCCGGGGCGGATGCGGTCAAGTTCCAGACCTTCCGTGCCGACGCCTTGGCCGGCGCGGGCCTGGAGAAGGCCGAGTACCAGAAGAAAACCACCGGCGCCGCCGAGTCGCAGCTCTCCATGCTCAGGAGGCTGGAGCTGGGGGTGGAGGAGCACCGCGAGCTGGTGCGGTACTGCCGGTCGCAGCGCATCACCTTTCTCTCCACGCCCTTTGACGAGCAGAGCGCCGATCTGCTGGAGTCGCTGGGTGTTCCCATGTTCAAGATCGGTTCGGGCGAGCTTACGAACCTGCCCTTCCTGCGCCATGTTGCCAGGAAGAAGCGGCCCATGCTGATCTCTACCGGCATGGCCAATCTCGGCGAGGTCGAGGAGGCCCTCGATGCCGTGCTCTCGGAGGGAAACCGCGAGGTGACCCTGCTCCACTGCGTGACCGAGTACCCGGCACCGCCTGCCGAGGTAAACCTGAAGGCCATGCACACCCTGCGCATGGCGTTCGGGTTGCCGGTGGGGTACTCGGACCACACCGAGGGCATCGAGATCGCCCTGGCGGCCGCAGCCATGGGAGCTGTCGTTATCGAGAAGCACCTTACCATGGACAGGCTCGCGCCGGGACCGGACCACCGCTCGTCGCTCGAACCGCCCGAGTTTGCCGGCATGGTGAGATCCATCAGGAACATCGAGGCCGCGATGGGCGACGGCAGGAAGAGGCCCGCGCCCTGCGAGATCAAGAACATCCCCATGGCACGCAGGAGCGTGGTCGCACGGGGCGCGATCGCACAGGGGCACGTGATCACCCGTGATATGCTTGCAATCATGCGTCCGGGCAGCGGCATCGCCCCCCGCGACCTGGAGAAGATCGTGGGCCTGAAGGCCAGGCGCTCGATCTCGGCCGGCAGTGCCATAAGCTGGGACGACCTGGTTTGAGAGTCGCAATGGGCACAGCGGTAAAAGAGAAGAGAAGGATCTGCGTGGTCACCACCTCGAGGGCGGATTACTGGCACCTGCGCTGGCTCATGGAAGAGATCAGGGACGACGGCGATCTGAAGCTCCAGGTAGCGGTAGCCGGCATGCACCTCTCGCCCGAGTTCGGCTTTACCTGCCGGATCATCGAGGAAGACGGGTTTATGGTGGACGCGCGGGTGGAGATGTTGCTCTCGTCCGACACGGGCGTGGGTGCCGCGAAATCGGTGGGCGTGGGCGTGCTCGGTTTCGCTGATGCCTTCGAAAGACTCTCGCCCGATATCGTGGTGCTCCTGGGCGACCGGTTCGAGCTCTTCTCGGCGGCCCTGCCGGCCCTGATGCTCACCATCCCCATCGCCCACCTGCACGGAGGCGAGACGAGCCAGGGGGCGATCGACGAGCAGGTCCGCCACGCGATCACCAAGCTCGCGACCTTCCACTTCCCGGCAACCGAGGAATATCGCAGGAGGATCGTCCAGATGGGCGAAGACCCCTCACGCGTGTTCAACCTGGGGGCGCCGGGGCTGGACGGCCTGCGGCGGATGAAGATCCCCGGCAGGAGAGAACTGGAGCAGAGGCTCGGATTCAAGCTGGGCTGCAGCACGGCCCTGGTCACCTTTCACCCGGTCACCCTGGAGCGGGACTCGGTTCGCGGGCAGGTGCAGGCGCTGCTCGAGGCAGTGCGGAGATCGGGCCTCAAGGCCGTGTTCACCGGCGCAAACGCCGACGAGCAGGGGCGGCTGATCAACCAGGAGATACTCGAGTTCGGCAACGCCGGCCCGGATCGGTACCGATTTTTCTCAAACCTGGGGGCCGAGCTGTACTTTGGCTGCATGAAGCACTGCGCGCTCATGCTTGGCAACTCTTCCAGCGGGCTCATCGAGGCGCCGTGCTTCGGGCTGCCTGTGGTGAACGTCGGGGACAGGCAGCGCGGGAGGATCAGGGCGGGCAATGTCATCGACGCTCCCTGCACTGCGCCCGCCATCGAGAAGGCCATCGCCACGGCGCTCTCGCAGGAATTCAGGCAGGGCCTCGAGGGGCTTGCAAACCCCTACGACGTCTGCGGAGACGGCCTGGCGAGCAGGCGCATCAAGGACGTGCTCAAATCGATCGACCTTTCCCCGGGTGTGATGAAGAAGGAGTTTCGTGAGTATCTTCGGTGAGGTGAGAGACTATGACCGAAGAGATGGAAAAGATCCTCATCCATCGTGCCAGGAACATCAGGGAGGCGATGAGGCAGCTCGAGGAAAACAAGAAGCGGATCCTGTTCGTGGTCGACGATGCAGGGAGGCTGCTGGGCTCTCTCGCCGACGGCGACATAAGGCGGTGGATCCTGCAGGAGGGTTCCTTGAGCGCGCCGGTGGAGACCGCCTGCAACACCAGCCCCTTCATCGTGGGTGAGGGCTACGACTCTGACCTCGTACGCGAGGCCATGCTGGACAGGGACATCACGTGCATCCCCGTGGTCGACTCGGTGCGCAAGGTCGTGGATCTCCTGTTCCGGGAGGATGTGTTCGAGGACGGGGACCACGAAACGCCCCTGCGGAAGATCGAGCTGCCCGTGGTGATCATGGCAGGGGGCAAGGGCACGAGGCTCGACCCCTTCACCCGGGTGCTCCCGAAGCCCCTGATTCCCATCGGCGACAAGACCGTGCTGGAACTGATCATCGAGACCTTTCTCGCCTACGGGGTAAACCTGTTCTACCTGAGCGTAAACTACAAGGCCGCGATCATCCGGTCCTATTTCGAGGAACTCAAGCCCGGGTACCGGATCGAGTACATCGAGGAGCAGGAGCCCCTGGGCACGGCCGGCAGCCTCAGGCACCTCAAGGGCAGGACGGGTGGGCCGCTGCTGGTGACCAATTGCGACATCATCGTGAAGGCGGACTATGCAGACCTGGTGGACTTTCACTACGATCGCGGGCACGACCTCACCATCGTGGCCTCGACGAAGAGCTACCACATCCCCTACGGCATCTGCGAGATCGAAAACGGCGGCACGCTCTTGCGGATGGTGGAGAAGCCCGAGTACAGCTTCCTGGTGAACACGGGCATGTACGTCATGAATCCGGCCGTACTCGACCTCATCCCCAAGGGCGAGGCGATCCATGCAACCGACCTCATCGAGCGCCTCAGGTGCGAGGGCGGAAAGGTGGGCGTGTACCCGGTGAGCGACCATGCATGGCTGGACATCGGCCAGTGGGCCGAGTACCACAAGGTGGTCAAGAGTTTCGAGAGCTCGTAGCGATGAACCCTGTCGAATCGAAAGGTGAAAGAAGCAGGAACGGGCCGGCCGGGGGTGTACATGCTCGGTGATCTGAGGGTGGTCGCAATCATTCCCGCCCGGGGCGGCAGCAGGGCGGTGCCGGGCAAGAACATCAGGCCCCTGGGGGGCAGGCCGCTCATCTGCTGGTCGATCGAGGTCGCCCGCAAGGTGCCTGAGATCGACCGCACCATAGTGTCCACGGACGACAGCGCTATCGCCGAGATCGCGGCCCGCTGGGGCGCAGAGGTGTACCCGAGGCCCGCTCACCTGGCGGCGGATGACTCTCCGGTGATCGAGACCGTGCGTGATCTCTACAGGAGGCTGGTAGAAGGTGCTGAGAGCCCGGACGTGATGGTGCTGCTCGAGCCGACCTGTCCGCTTCGCTCGATCGGTGATGTACAGGACTGCCTGGAGCGGATCCGGGCGGGTTGCGACTCGGCGGCCACGTTCAGGGAGGCGGTGCTCAACCCCCACCGTGCCTGGAAGATCGAGGGATCAGAACCCGCGGTCTTCATCCCGGGTGCGGTTCCCTGGCTGCCCAGGCAGCTGCTGCCCAGGGCCTTCCAGCTGAACGGAGCGGTATACGCCTTCAGGCCCTCCCGGCTGCGGGCGGATTCGGACGCGCTTCTCTTCGGCAGGATGGGGGCCGTGGTCATGCCCGCCGAGCGCTCGGTGGACATCGATACCGAGATGGACTTCCTGGTGGCCGAGGCGGTATTGGAGAACGGCTGTGGATAGGGTGGTGCTCATCACCGGGGCGAGCAGCGGGGTAGGGCTTGCGCTCGCCGGCCATCTCGCGGGCAGGTACCGGGTGATCGCCCTGGCCCGCAGGGTGGAGAGGATCAGGGAGCATCTCGAGCACAACCCGGCGGTGGAGGCGGTGAGGGCCGACCTCGCCGACGAGCGGCAGACCTCGAGGGTGCTGGACGGCCTGCTCGAACGGTTCGGATACATACCCTTTCTCGTGAACAACGCCGGGGTGAGCCTGAAGGCCGAGATCGCGGACCTGGACGCCCGGCAGGCCGGGCGGTGCATGCAGGTAAACGCCCTCTCGCCCCTTCTCATCATGAGAAAGCTCCTGCCCGGCATGAGGGAGCGCAACTTCGGCAGGATCGTCAATGTAACCTCGGGCGCGCCGCTCAACTGCTCGCCCGGCTTCGGGGCATACAGCGCATCGAAGGCCGCGCTCAATGCCTTTACCGTGACCGCGGCGCGGGAATGCGCGGACCTCAACATCAAGATCAACCTCATGAGCCCGGGACCGGTCAGGACAGGCATGGCGCCCGACGCTCCCCTGGACCCGAGCGTATGCCTCCCCACGGCCGACTACCTGCTCGAGCTGGGAGAGGACGGCCCTACGGGCAGGTTCTTCTGGCTCGGGTACGAGATCCCTCTTTTTCCGGATACGAGCGGCGTGCACTGGCTCGAAGGCAGGGCGGACAGCCGGTTCGCACGGGTGGTCTGACAATGGGAGCGATCAGACTGGGAATCATCGGACTGAGCGAGGGCAACGGCCACCCCTTCTCGTTCTCGGCCATTGTCAATGGGTACTCCGAGCCGGACCTGGCCGCATCGGGCTGGCCCGTGATCCATGAGTACGTAAGAAGCCGGGACCCATCGGAGTTCGGCATCGATAGAATGAAGGTCACCCATGCCTGGACCCAGGACGCTTACGTCACCAACATGCTGTGCCGGGCCTGCCTGATCGAGCACGCCGTGCCAAGGCCGTTGGACATGATCGGCCGGGTGGATGCCGTGATCATCGCCAGGGACGACTACGAGTGCCACTGCGAGCTGGCGATGCCCTTTCTCGAGGCGGGGATGAGTGTGTACGTGGACAAGCCCCTTGCCCTCGAGCCGGGCGAGCTCAGGCTGCTGCTGCCCTACCTGCGTTCGGGAAGGCTCATGTCGTGCTCCGCGATGCGCTATGCCCGGGAGCTCGACGGGGTCAGGGCCGGCCTGGACGGCTACGGTGAACTCAGGCTCGTGCGGGGCGCGATCCTCAACTCGTGGGAGAAGTACGGGGTTCACCTGCTCGATGCCATAGCCGGGGTCTTGGGAAAGGCGCCCCGGTGGGCGCTCGCCCTCGATGCCCCGCACATGTCGGTAGCCATGGGAATGGAAGGCGGGCCGCTCATTCAGATCGACGCCCTGGGCGAGGGACCGCGTGTGTTCAGCCTGGAACTCTTCGGATCGAAGCGGGTATCGCGCCACAAAATCATTGACAACTTCAGCATGTTCCGCAGGATGCTCCACCACTTCCGCACGCAGGTGATCACGGGCAGGCCGGTGATCGACCCGGACGAGACGATCGGGATCATGCGGGCGCTCATGGCGGGCAGGATCTCCCGGGCGGAAGGGAGGAAGGTGTACCTGGATGAGATCGAGATATAGAGATCTCTTCAACCTCAAGGGCAGGAACGCCATGGTGACCGGCGGCCTGGGGATACTTGGTTGGCATTTCTGCCACGGCCTGGCGGAATTCGGCGCGAACGTGGCCGTGCTCGACCTGGACGGGCAGGGCTGCCAAGAGCTTGCCGCTGAGATCAGTGCCGTGCACGGGGTGAAGGCCGTGGGCATCGCGTGTGACGTGGCCGACAAAAGCTCGGTGAACGATGCGGTAACCATGGCGGCACGGGAGCTCGGACCCATAACCGTGCTGCACAACAACGCGGCTTCGAAATCTGCCGACCTCGACGCGTTCTTTGCATCCTTCGAGGACTACTCGCTCGAGCAGTGGCGCGAGATCATGAGCGTGAACATCGACGGCATGTTCCTCGTGGCCCAGGCCGCGGGCCGTCACATGGCAGAGCAGGGCAGGGGTGGGAGCATCGTCCAGACCGCCTCGATCTATGGGATCATGGCGCCGGACAAGCGGATATACGAGGGTTCGAGCTATCTCGGCAGGTCTATCGGCACCCCGGCCGTGTACTCGGCATCCAAGGCGGCGGTGATCGGGCTCACCCGGTACCTGGCCGCCTACTGGGCGGACAAGGGCATACGGGTGAACGCCCTGGTGCCGGGTGGCGTAGAGAGCGG
This sequence comes from Desulfomonilia bacterium, assembly GCA_049275795.1. Taxonomy (GTDB): domain Bacteria; phylum Desulfobacterota; class Desulfomonilia; order UBA1062; family UBA1062; genus Phosphitivorax. The sequence continues at coordinate 10,653 of JBASVF010000184.1, read as the reverse complement.
CCAGAACGAGACCTTCCGGCAGAGGTACTCGGCCCGGGTGCCCCTGGGCAGGATGGCCCTTCCCGGCGAGATGGTGGGCGCCCTCATCTACCTGGCCTCGGACGCATCGAGCTACGTGACCGGCCAGAGCCTTGTCGTGGACGGTGGCTTGAGCGCATGGTGAACAGTGTCCCATGCACGCACCAGGGCGATGCGGGCATCAAGGGAAGGCCGCCTGCATAAACGATCGTTTGCAGATGCCCCTGCCTCGCTGAGGCTTTAAGGAACCAGGCGCACACCATCCTCTACAGATTTACGATCGATGAGGAGAGATCTCGATGACCGTTAGGGAGAGAACGCTTACCATCGTGACCTATCACTTCGTGAGGGACCGGGCAGGGTCGCGCTTCCCCGGGATCAAGGCGCGAACCCTGGATGAATTCAGGGCCCAGCTCAGGTACATCCTCGATCACTACACCGTCATCAGGATGGAGGATCTTCTCCGGGCCATCTCGGACGAGCATGAGCAGCTTCCTCCCAACAGCCTGATCATGACCTTTGACGACGGGTACCGGGAGCACTTCACGCACGTGTTCCCGCTGCTCAAAGAGGCGGGGGTGCAGGGCTCGTTCTTTCCATGCGGCAGGGCGGTCATGGAGCGGTCCGTGCTCGACGTGAACAAGATCCACTTCATCCTGGCGGCGGTCAAGGACCATTCCCGGATCGTGTCTTTCATCTTCTCGGCGCTGGATGCGATGAGGCCCAACTCGGGTCTGCTGGAGAATATCGAGTACTACCGGCGGCTCGCGGTCCCAGGCAGGTTCGACACCGGCGAGGCGATCTTCATCAAGAGGCTGCTTCAGCGGGAGCTGCCCGAGCACATCCGGGGGGAGATCATCGACCGGCTCTTCAAGAAGCACGTGACCATGGACGAGGGCGCCTTTGCCGACGAGCTGTACTTAAGCGCCGAGCAGCTAAAGCGCATGAAGGATGCGGGCATGTTCATCGGGAGCCACGGCTGGGGCCACCGGTGGATGGATGTGCTCCCGCTGGCTGAGCAGGAGCGGGAGATCGATCTCTCGGTCGAGATGCTGAGCGTCGTGGGAGCCGGCAAAGACGAGCTGGTGATGTGCTACCCCTACGGTGCGTACAGCGGCCCGCTTATCGATCTCCTCGTGGCGCGGGGGTTCAGGTGCGGCCTCTCGGTGGATGTGGGCGTGGCGAATATCGACCGGGACAACCCGTTTGCCCTGAAGCGCCTCGATACCAACGACCTTCCCGTCCCGGCGCGGGGCCTTCCTATGGAGAGGCAAGGGGCGGCTCCTGTAGAGAAGGACCAGGTGCCATGAGCCTGATGATGCGCATCATGAAGGACCTCGGTCCTCTGAACAGGGTGTTCTGCTCGCGAGACTACGACCGGAGCATCGAGTACCTGCAAAGGATCCTGCCTTTCAAGGTGATCCCGTTCCACGGCGGAAGGCCCCTGAACGGATGGGTGATCCCGCCCTGGTGGAACGTGAGGCAAGCCCGGATCGTGCGCCGGGGCGAGATCCTGTATGACGGAACCGCGCACCCGCTACGGGTTATCGCCCTCTCGAGGAGCTTTCGGGGCAGGGTGGACAGGGAGGAGCTCAAGCGGCATCTCTATTTCGACGCCAGGTACGAGGATGCGGTGCCCTACCATTTCCGCCAGCTCTACCGCAGCTGGAAGAGAGACTGGGGGTTCTGCGTGACCAGGAGGTTCTACGACAGCCTGGAGCCCGGGGAATACGAGGTGGTGATCGAGACCGAAGAGGCCCCCGGCGTGCTCAAGGTCCTGGAGTACACTCACGAGGGAGCCTTGCCTCACCAGATCGTTTTCGCCGCGCACCTCGACCACCCGGGCATGGCCAACGACGGGCTCTCGGGATGCGCCGCCGGGGTAGAGATCATGCGCAGGCTCTCGGGCAGGCGCACCCGGTACACCTACTGCCTCGTCCTTCACCAGGAGATCATCGGAGCGGAGTACTATCTCGCGCATCTCGATGCATCGGGGCGGCAGGATATCATGGAAGGCCTGTTCCTCGAGATGTTGGGCACCCGCACGAAGCTTGCCCTCCAGGACCCTCCGGGCGGGGATGCGAGCCTGGGCGCCGCGCTTGCCCGCATCTTGGCCGAAGAAGGCATCGAACACCGCAGGGCACCCTATGGCGGCATCGTGGTCAACGGCGAGTACGTGTGGTTTGCCCGGGGCATACCCATGGCCTCGCTGTCGCGGTTTCCCTACCCCCAGTACCACTGCGACCGGGACGACACGTCCATCGTGCACGAGGATGCGCTCGAGGAGGCGGCCGGTCTGGTCATGAGGGCCATAGACCGGATCGAGGCCTCGCCCGTCGTGGTCAAGAAATTCACCGGCAGCATCTGTACATCGAACCCGGCATACGACCTGTATGTCGACCCGGGGCAGATCGCCTTTGGCGACGGTGACCGTGCAGAGCGGCTGAAAAAGACCAGGCTCCTCATGGAACTCGTTCCTTCCCTGCACCGGCCGGTGGGGGTGGAGACGATCGCCGAGCGGGTGGGCCTTGATGGCGCCGAGGTGCTGGCCTACCTCGAGCGGTGGGCCGGCAAGGGGCTGATCGACCTCGTATGATCCGCTGTATGAAACATGGGAGGACCGGGCCGTGAACGTGTATCTCGTCGAGACGCCCCACCAACTCCTGAACGCCGTCGAGGCCAGGCACACCCTGGGGCTTGAGGACAATCTCCTGCTCGTGCTCACGCTGGAGGAGTACCCGCGGGAGGCGTATGAGCCGCTGATAGCGGGGGACGAGTGGCGGGAGGTGCGCTTCCTGCCCACCCGGATCGAGAACAGAGGCGCGGTGGCGCGATACCTGGGGGATCATCCCTCGGAGAGGGTGCGCGGGTACTTCAACACCTACGAGTATCTTCAGCTGAGGAGGCTTCTCGACTGGCAGGCAAGCACGCTGACAGGCGTAGAGAACCTGTTTTTGGGCAATTATGTCAGGATCTACATGCGACACTTCGCCAACATGGTGAGGCCGCGGAGGCTGTGCCTGCTCGACGACGGTACCGTGACCCTGACCATCCATGCACTGCGCGAACAGATGCACACCGGGTGCGGCACCTATAGCCTCGATGCACCCCTGTTCAGGAAAAGGCTCGTCACCAGGCTCCTCGGCTACCGCGGCCGGCAGGCCGAGAGCCTGACCTACTTCACCACCTACGACCTCGCCATGTCCAACAGCGACCGCATCATCCGGAACGAGTACCGGTACTTCCGGCAGAAAGCCATGTCCGCCGCTCATAGCGACGAGGTCTTTTTTCTCGGCATGACAATGATCAGCGAGGGGTGCACCGACGAGCTGTACCTGGAATGCCTGGAGAAGGTGGTCAGGTACTTTGCGGGTGAGAAGTTCGTGTACGTTCCCCACAAGTGCGAGCCCCCGGAACGGGTGGAACGGCTGCGCAAGGCCCTGGGGCTCACCATCAGGAGGTTCGACGTGCCCATCGAGTACCAGCTCTGTATCAGCGGCCCGCTGCCCAAGGTGCTGGCGTCGTTCTTTTCCTCGGCCCTGGAGAACTGCAGGGTGATCTTCGAGCCGCACCTGGACATCAAGTCGTTCCGCATCGACCCCAAGCTGTTTCCCTTGAAGCCGGACTTCGTCCGCAGGGTCTACAACTACTACCAGAGCAAGAGCGGAAGGCATTTCGAGGTGGTCCGGCTGTAGATCGCGCACAGCCGCGTTCGATACTCAAGGAGGCAATGCATGCAGGCACCGTTGCCATTTCCGCTTGAAAACGCCACCCTCCCCTCCGTCCAGGATGAACCAGCCCGTTCCGGGGCGCTGTTCACGACATTCTGCTTCTGGACCTTTGTGCTGCTCTGCAGACCCCAGGACATATTTCCCGCCCTCGAGCCCCTGCGGCCCGCCCTGCTGACCGGGGTCTTCACCCTGTTCATGGTCCTGGTGCGCTGGGGCGATCTCAGCCGCGCCCCGCTCTTCAGCGAGCGGCAGCTCAGGCTGTATGCAGCGCTCCTCGTTGTCATGGTCATGGGCATTCCGTTCTCGCTGTATGCAAGGATTTCATTCGAGTTGCTCTTTTACGGGTATGTCAACATCGTTCTCTTCGTTTTCATCTTCTTCAAGGTGGTAAAGAACATCGAGAGGCTCTCCACCGTGATCCTCGTGGGATGCCTGGGCAACGGCCTGTACTCCCTCTATGCGGTCATGTCGGGAGAGCTCCTGTTCGGGCGCCTGTACTTCGCGGAGATGTTCGATCCCAACGACCTTGCCTTTTTCGCGCTCTCGTTCCTGCCCCTGAACCTGCTCTTCGTTTCGCGGGGCAACCCCCTGATGATACGGATCGCTGCAGCATGTTCGTTCGGAGCAGGCACCCTTCTGATCCTGATCAGCGGCTCCAGGGGAGGGTTCGTGGCCTTCGCCGTGGCGGCGTTTCTCCTCCTCTTCATGAAAAACCGGATCGTAAGGCCCTTCATGAAGATCATGTTTGTGGTGCTGTGCCTGGTTTTCGTCTCGCTCGCCCCGCTCAACACCGAGCGGTACATGACCCTGACGGAGATCGAGGAGGATTACAACCTCAAGGACGAAACAGGAAGGCTTAATCTCTGGAAGATAGGCATGAGTGCCATGATCCACAACCCGCTCACCGGGGTGGGGGTCGGGAACTTTCCCATGGCTGTCGGCCTTGACCGGCAGAGAAGGGGCATAGAAGAACGATCCTGGCAGACAGCCCACAACATGGTCGTGCAGATCGGCACCGAGACCGGGGTGATAGGCATGACGCTCTTTCTCCTGATGAGCCTGAACGTGATGCGGATCCTCCGGCGGGTAAAGAGGGGGCGGTGCCCGGAGAAGCTTGACAGGATCGCGGAAATGGGCCTGGCGGGCTTTGTAGGGCTTTTCGTCTCGGGCATGTTCCTGAGCCAGGCATACTCTTTCTACTGGGCGTTCTACGTGGTGTTTTCCGCTGTGGTGAGCCACTTGGCGGCCCGCAGGTGGCTTAAGGACGGCATACCCCCATGAGACGGCAGCGGCCGCGGCAATATGCCGGCGAATCACGTTGGTCAGAGGAGGTAGAAAGCCATGAAGAGCGCTCGGGCAGCAGGCTCGTTGAACAACATAACCGCCGCACTCAGGGAATTCAGGAAAACCGCATATCACCACTACGGCAACAGGCCATCGAGCATGTTCCGGTTCGTCTACTACAGCGCGCTGAGGGTCAACACCTTCTGGCTCCTTGAGGCCGACCTTACCGGAAACCTGCCGTTCATACCCATGGATGCATGCTACCGGGTGATGAAGCCCACCCTCGAGGAGCTGGGCCGGCTGCGGGAAGGGCTCGACCTGCCCCGGGAGTTCTACTACGACCGGATATTGGGCCTCAAGACCTGCTACCTGGCCTTGAAGGACGGCGAGCTCGCCTACATCCACTGGGGCATTACGAGAGGCGACTACAGCAGGTTCCTGGTGCTGCCCGAGGATGCGGTGGAGCTCAACTACAACACCACGCTCCGGCCCTTCAGGGGCAACAAGCTCATGGCCAAGATGCTCTGCCACATCTGCCGGGATCTGAAAGAGAACGGGTTTAAGATGGCCTATGGCATCGTGCACGAAGGCAACCAGCCCTCGCTTAATGCGGCTCAAAGTGCGGGGTTCCGGAAATTGCGAAAGATCAGAGCCATAGGCCCTCTCAACAGAAAGGTCAGGGTCTGAGGGATGGTGCGCATCGCCTACATCCTCACGCCCATCACCTTTGGCGGCTCCGAGAAGGTGAGCCTCAACTTTCTGAAGCACGTGGACCGCAGGAGGTATCACATAAAGCCTATTCTGCTGATCCGTCCCTGGGAGGACGAGCCGTATTTCGCTCGCGAACTCAGAAGGTATGGATACCGGTTCGAGAGCGTTCCGGTCGCGGTTCGAAGGACCATCGATCCGATCAGGGTCCCGCGCGTGGCGGCCAGGTTGTTTGCCATCCTGAGGAAAGGGGCTTTCCACCTTGTGCACACCCACGGCTACTTTGCCGACATCTGCGGACAGCCCGCAGCCAGGCTGCTTGGGATCCCCGGCATCTCCACCTGCCATGGGTACATATCCACCAACGGGAACCTCAAGCTCTACAACATGCTCGACAAGAAGGCCTTGCGGCTGTCCCGCAAGATCATCGCGGTCTCCCGGGACATCAGGGACGAGCTCCTGCAGAGCGGGATCGAGAGCGACCGTATCGAGGTGGTGCAGAATGCCTGCGGCAACGGGCTTGGCGAGGATGAGATCATTAGGCTCAGGATGGATAGGCGAAGCGCTCTCGGAATCGGAGAAGAGGAATTCGTGCTCGGGTTTGCCGGGAGAATCAGTGAAGAGAAGGGACTGAGGCACCTGGTTGCCGCTGTCTCTGAGATGAGAAGCCACGGCAAGCCAATAAAGCTCGTCATCCTCGGAGACGGTCCGGAAAGGGGGATCCTGTCGGGCTTGGTAAGGGGTGAGGGGCTACAGGAGCAGGTGGTGTTTGCCGGCTTCCGGGAAAACAGCGAGGAATGGTTTTGCGCCTTCGACGTATTCGTACTGCCGTCCCTGAGCGAGGGAACCCCCATGGCCCTGATCGAGGCGATGTCTCTGGGCATACCCGTCGTGGCATCGGCGGTGGGCGGGGTGCCGGACGTGATCGATGACGGGACGAACGGGTTCCTCGTTCCTCCGGGAGAGAGCCGGGAGCTGAGCCGGAGGATTCAGCAACTCATGGATGACGAAGGGTTGAGAAAAAGGCTTTCCCGGGCCGGCAGGGATATGGTGACCCGACGGTACAACGTGCTCGACTGGAGCCGCACCATCGAGCGCATGTACGATTCACTGGCAGTGGACCAAGTTCCGGGGGGGTTATCATGATGATGCTGCTGCTTCCCGTGCACCTCCTGCCTCTTGTTCTGATCATCTACCTGGCCATCGCGGTAGGGTACGTTATTTTCCTGGCCATAGCGTATTTCGTGGTCCCGGAGCCCGAGATCGAGAAGCCGGGCAACGGGTCCCGGTTCATCGTCCTGGTGCCCGCCCACAACGAGGAGCTGCTCATAGGGACCCTGTGCAGAAGCCTCCTCCAGGTGCGCTATCCCCGCGACCGGTTTGCAGTCTATGTCGTAGCGGACAACTGCTCGGACAACACGGTAAACGTGTGCAGGGCATATCCGGTCATTGTACTCGAGCGATGCGACCGGGAGCACACGGGGAAGGGGCATGCGATTTCCTGGGCAGTAGAAAGGCTGCCCCTTACGAGCTACGATGCGGTGCTGATCGTGGATGCAGACAACGTTGTCGACCCCGAGATCCTCAACGAGCTCGACCGGATGATCAGCAGCGGAGAGCAGGCGATCCAGTGCCGCAACGCGGTGGGGAACCGGGAAGACAGCTGGTTCACCCAACTCCTGTACGTGTCGAGGACGATCGGCAACCACCTGTACCACCACTCGAAGCACGAACTGGGGCTGTCATCTTATCTCATGGGAAACGGGATTTGCCTGTCCACCAGGCTGCTCAGGGAAAAGGGATGGACCGCGTTTTCCGTGGGAGAAGACTGGGAATACTACGCGCAGCTGATCCTCGATGGAAAGAGGGTCGGCTTTGCCTTGAACGCAAAGGTCTATCATCAGGAATCGAGGTCACTGGAACAGGCGACCATGCAGCGGCTCCGGTGGTCGAGCGGCAGGTTCCAGGTGCTCAGGGCCTACGGCTTCAAGCTCCTGGCGCAAGGGATCAGGAACCGGGATCTCTTCACCATCGATGCATCCATGCCCCTGCTCCTGCCAAACTACTCGCTGCAGCTCAACCTGACCATGCTCGCCCTTGTCACATCCCATCTCCTCCCGTCTTCGCCGCTGGCGAGCGTGCTCGTCGGCGCCTCGTGGATCCTGCTGGCGGCGCAGGCAACGCTCTTCATGATGGGAACCTACCTGTCGGGGTCGTACTGGAAAGTCGCAAAGGCGGTCTTCCATGCACCGTTCTTTCTCGCGTGGAAGGCGGTCATCGATATCCTGAGCGCCACCCGGATATATCGCGCAAAAAGGTGGGCACGGACGGCACGGCACGTTTCCGGCCCCCAGTATTGAAGATCCATGGGCAGAAAAATCGCCTTCGTCGTATGGTCCTTCGCGGGCATGGGCGGGTCGGAGAGGATCGTCTATGACATCGTGAGGATGCTGGATGACAGGGCTTTCACGTGCACGGTCATCGGTTTCGAAGACGGCCCGTTTCGAGCCCTGTATGAAAGGCTGGGCATCAAGACCCAATGCATTTCCAAGTCGAAAAAGATCGATGCCGGGTTCGTCAGGGATTTCCGGAGCATCATTGCGGACGAGAAGGTCGAGGTCATGAACCCTCACCATTTCAGCCCGCTGTTCTACACCTTTCTCGCGACCCGGTTCACTGGTGTGAGGGTCATCTACACCGAACATTCCCGCTGGCAGCTCGAGGAGCTGGCCTTTCACAAGAAAATCGCCAACAGGATCATGCTCGGGGGCATAGACGGCGTGGTAGCCATCTCGGGCCAGATCGAGGACTACTATCTCAACCGCCTTCGGATACCTCGGAAGAAGATCCATCTCATCTACAACGGCATCGACACAGCAGCCTTTGGCAGCGGCAGCGAGAACGGTCTGAGGCGGCAGCTCGGGATTAACAAAAACGATCTCGTCATCGGCACGGTGGCCAACATCAGGCCGGAGAAGAACCTCAAGCTGCTGGTTTCCGCATTCTCGGACCTGGCGAAAGTATACGGGAATGCGGTGCTCGTGATCATAGGGCAGGATTTCATGGAGGGAGAGCTGCAGTCCTTTGCCGGCCGATCGGGCGCCGGTGACCGGATCCTGTTTCTCGGCAGGCGGGACGATGTCCCCAGCCTCATGAAGGTCCTGGATATCTTCTGCCTGCCATCGATATACGAAGGCCTGCCGCTCACCGTGCTCGAGGCAATGGCGGCAGGCGTGCCCGTCATCGGCTCGGATGTCCTGGGAATAAGCGAGGTTATCAGGCACATGGAGAATGGGCTGCTCTTTCCTTCCAATGATCGGGAGAAGCTTGCCGAATGCATCGCCGCGCTGATCAAGGACGATGCCCTCAGGAAACGGATATCCCTGTCCGGAAGGAGATCCGTGGAGAGGAGATACTCGTTCGAGAACATGATCGCGGGGTATGAAAGGCTCTTCAGCAGTTTGTGATGCAATTGCAGGGCGTTATAGCCCGGGAGGTTTCGAGATGAAGTACGAGTTCAAGCTGTTGCTGTGCATTGTCGGGATGGCATTCGTATTCAGGGCGGGCCCGGTAGTGTTTCTTGAATGCCGCTCCCCGGGATACCATGCGTCGCACATCAACGAGATAGAGTTCTATTACGATGACGTCGCACGAAGCTTGCTGGCGGGGGCGGGCTTCGTCCATTCGGTGGATCCCCGTCCCGAAACCCCGTACCGGTTCGAACCGGGCACGCCTTTCAGTTTCGTACCTCCCCTGTATGCCTGGTGGCTGTACCTCGTGTACTCGATGTTCGGCCCGAACGTGTTCGCGGCAAAGATCCTCCAATCACTAATGGATGCCTCGGTGTGTCTCCTGCTTTTTCTGCTCGGGAGGAGGATCTTTGGAAACAGCGTCCTAGCACTGACCGCCGCTGGCCTGTATGCCGTTTATCCGCTCGCGATCGTCATGAACGTAACGCTCTATTACCAGGTCCCGATGAATGTGACCCTGAGCTGGATGGTCCTCTGCCTGATGGGCGCGTGGACGGTAAGGAACGGCATCTGGTCGGGGGCCTTGCTCGGCATCACGTCCCTGGCAAAGCCGATCACCCTGCCATTGATCGTGCTGGTGCCTGCGGTGAGGATTGCGCAAACATTCATCAGGAAGATGTCTCTGCAGAGAACCCTGAAGTGGTCGATGGCCTTTGTCATGCTGTCAATAGCGGTGCTGACGCCCTGGACGGTGAGGAACTACCTCGTGTTCGAGGAGTTCGTCCCGGTTCAGAAAGGCGGGCCCGAACCTTTCTACCAAGGGTCCAGGGAAGAGTACATCGACCTCGATGTCGTGACGCTCAGGGAAACATACGGTGATTTCGGCGTGGAAAGGAGCAGGCTCTTCGATGCTGCACTGCAAAACCACATCGATCACCTGAAAGACAACCCCATGGACTATGCCCGGTTCATGGGAAAGAAGTTCCTGTTGTCCTGGTACAACACCGAAGGCAAAACAAAGAACAGGTATGTTCTCCTGATTCAGGTCCCCTTCCTGGCCCTGGCGGTCGCGGGATTTCTCATGAGGCCGCGATTCTGGCTGAGCGAAGCGAATTGGTATGTCCCGGCCGTGATACTCTATGTCTGCGCCATCCAGGTGGCGATTTTCCCGCTCGTGAGATACTCCCTGGTGATCATGCCCCTGGTCATGATCCCCGCAGCCTCGGGGCTGCACGCCTTGGCTCTGAAGGCCCGGGAGATCATCGATGCCAGGAAGGTCGCTCAGCCGCGGAAACAGTACGGTTCTCCATAGGAGGGTTCCTATGCTGAGTGGGCAAAAAGTCATAGTAGTCATCCCTGCTTACAACGTCGAGGATCAGATCGAGAAAACCATCGAGGAAATACCCGAGTTCGTGGATACCATCATCGTGGTCGAGGACAAC
>JBASVF010000183.1:0-8052 GCA_049275795.1 Desulfomonilia bacterium | reverse complement strand
CAACGGAGGTGCTGCATGAAAAAGGAAAACGGGTGTGATGAAGGACGACGACAGTTCCTGAAGGGATCCCTGGCAGCCGGTGCTGCAGGGCTGGTTGTGGGAGTGGGCGGGATCGCCCCCGGGGCCGCCCAAGGTGCCGCAGCGCCTGGCAGCGATTCGCAGGCCAAGTGCGGGAAGTACTCGTTCGAGAACCCGCCGGCACCGATCCCCGACAGCCAGATCAAGACGAAAAAAACTGCCGACGTGGTCGTGCTGGGCGCCGGGCTGGCCGGGCTGTGCGCCGCCTATGCAGCCGCCGACAAGGGGGCCAAGGTCGTACTGCTCGAGAAGAGGAATACCTTTACCTTTCACGGGGGGTGGAACGCCTCGATCGGCGACCGCCTTCACAAGGCAATGAAAGTGGAGGTACCCAAGGACAGGGTCATGGCCGAGGTCATGCGCTTCGGCGCCTATCACCCCAACCCGAGGCTCATAAAGCTCTGGATGGACGAGTGCGGGAGGGTGATGGACAGGCTGCTCGACATGGCCGACGCCGCCGGTATCAAGTATATGCTGGACACGAACAACAAGTCGTACTGGCCCTACACGGAATTTCCCCTCGCCGTCCAGTTCCTGCCGGGCTGGAACTTCACGCTCTGCAGCATGATCGAGAAGAACCTGAAGGCAAAAGGCGTCGAGACGCTCTATGAAACCCCGGCCGTCCAGCTGATCCGCAAGGGAGACAAAGGCAAGGTGACCGGCGTGATCGCAAAGGGAAAGGACGGGTACGTCCGGATCGATGCCAAGAAAGGTGTGATCCTCTGCACGGGCTGCTATGTCAACAACCCGGAGATGCAGGCGAAGTACTCGCCCCGCGCCCTGCGCGTGGTCGGACACGCCTACCCGGAGGATTCCAATACCGGTGACGGCATCCTCATGGGCATGTGGGTCGGGGGCGTGAAGCAGGAGGCCGACTGCCCCATGCTCTGGGACGGCTTTACCTCCCTGCCGGGCGGCTACAGGAGCAAGGTGGTGAGCCTTGCGCGCCAGCCGTTCCTGTACGTCAACCAGCTGGGCGAGCGCTATGCCAACGAGGATGCTCCCTTCGGGTACACCGCGAACCAGGATATGAAGCAGCCGGGCGGCCAGAAATGGACCGTCTGGGATGCGAACTGGAACACCGACAAGGAGAAGTTCGGAGGCACGGTCTGTGAGAACATGCATCTCCCGCCGCTGTGGAACGACAAGAGCTACCAGGACTTCAAGGACAAGGGCGTTATCATAGAGGCCAACACTCTCGAAGAGCTGGCCGACAAGATGGGTGTGCCGCGGGACACCTTTGTCGCTACGGTGAAGCGGTACAACGAGCTGGTCAAGAAGGGCGTGGACGAGGACTTCGGCAAGGACCCCGCAAAGCTCACCGCGATCGTCAAACCCCCGTTCGGCGCCTGCAAGACCGGTCCGGGCCTGCTGGTAACCTGTGACGGGCTGCGCATCAACACCGAGCTGCAGGTCCTCGATTCAAAGGGCAATCCCATCCCCGGCCTCTATGCAGCCGGCAACGCATCGGGAGACTTCTTTGCCAACGACTACCCCATCACCACCACCGGCATCAGCCACGGCCGGGCATACACGTTCGGTTGGCTGGCCGGCGAGCGGGTTGCCGGGCTGAAGGGCTGACGATGGAAGCGCCGCTGACCGGAACACGCAGGGCAAGGGATGAAGCCAGTCCGCAAGGACCACCGGAGGTGCGCGTGAAGGGCGGATGCCTGATTGCCCGCAAGCTCGGATGGGCCGGAGCCCTCTGCCTGGCCGGGGCGCTGCTGATCATGCTCGCCGCATCGGATGCAGCCTGGTCTCAGGGGGCGCCCGGGGAGGAAGGGCTTCTGGAGCAGGTGCACCGGGATGCAGGGATAACCTGCGCCCGGTGCCACGGGGAGAAACCCTCTCAGCCCGTTCCTACCGCGGTCTGTGCGGGTTGCCACCCATACGTCAAGGAACCTTCTCCATCCGGTGACCTGCACAATCCCCATGATTCCCATATGCCCTTTCCTGACTGCTCGAGCTGCCACCACGTGCACAAGCCTTCGGAAAACCAGTGCAACAGCTGCCACAACTTCGAGTTCAAGATGAGATGAGGTGACCGGCCGGATCCGATGAAAGGCAAACGGGCCCTGGTTCCTGTAACGGGAATCAGGGCCCTTTAACCCTCCCGGCGGGGTGGAAAGGGATGTCGAAAGGCTCCCTCAAGGGGCGTCAGCAGGCAGCCCATCTGCGAGCGTCTCAAGACGATCCTGTCATCCGCGCCCGAGCGAAGCCCAAGAGTTCCCCACGGCCTCGAGAAGGCAAGGCTTCAAGCCCCCTCCCGGGGCAGGAATCCTTAAGGCCCGGCAGGACGGCTCCCCATGGGGACTGGGCCCCGACCCCCCGGCACCATGGATAGCTACCTGTGCTCGACCGCACACTTCGTTGTCTTCGCCCTCTTGCCGTGTACGAGGTAGTAGAGAAAGATCGACGAAAATATTACACCGGCAAGCGTCAGGTACATTCCTCGGAAACCGGCCAATGGTATGATGCTGCCTACCAGGTAGGGGCCTATCCCCATCCCCGCGTCCATGAAGAAGAAGTAGGTGGACATGGCCAGGCCGATCCGGTGTCTCGGCGATATCCTGGCCACCACGGCCTGGCCGCACGACATGAAGGTGCCGAATCCCAGTCCGGCCATTGCCGCGGCGGTCAGCAGCGCCGCTCCGCTGTCGGTCCGGGCGAGCACCACCAGGCTCGCTCCGAAGATCAGCAGGGACGGGCACAGCACGGCATTGTCCCCTTTCAGGTCCAGCAGCCGCCCGGTGAACGGACGCGAGGCGAGAATGGCCCCGGAGTAGAAGATGAAGAACAGGCTCGCCTGTGCGCTCAGACCGATGCTCAACGCATACGAGTTGAGAAAGGTAACGACACCCGAGTATCCCACCACCATGAGCATAATGACCGCGGAGAGAGGAATCGCGCTCTTCTCGAAGAAGCCCCCGGGACGGAAGCTCTTGAGCGCCGCTGCCTGCTCCTGCGTGATCTCGGCCTCGGGTATACGGACAAAGATCGCCATGACGATGGTGACGGCGGTAACGAGGGCGCACGCGACGAACAGCGCCTCGTAGCTCGCGTGCCGGCAGATGGAGAAGCCGATGAACGGGCCCACCGCGGTCGCCAGGGCTATGCTCAGCCCGAAGTAGCCCGTCCCCTCCCCCCGGCGCTCGTTCGGGATGACATCCATCACCGCGGTCGTGAGCACCGTGGAGCTGAAGCCGAAGGCCGCACCGTGGACGAACCGTACCGCCAGCAGGGCCCCCAGGCTGACCGCCGGGAAATACAAGAAAGAGCAGAGCAGGTACGCGGCAAGGCTTGCGAAGAGAATCCTCCTGCGGCCTATGATCTCCATGTACTTTCCGACAAAGAGGCGCGATACGAGCGCACCGATGACGAACATGCCGGCTGAGAGCCCGGCCATCCCCTCGGAGACGCCGAACCTCCCCATCGAGTACTCGGCCATCGTGGTCATCAGCAGGTAAAACGGAAGGGCGCAGACGAACATCGCCAGGGAGAGGAGGATGAAATCCCTGGTCCACAGTGCCGGCTTGCTCATGATGTCTCCCGCGGTGCGGATTTTCTCCAGGTGGCTTATGGCTGCCCGATGGAGCCGGGACCCGGTTTCCATTGTCGGTGCCCTGTTTCAGACCAGGTCGTCCATGATCCGCTCGAGCTGCCTGAGGGTGCTGCACTCGTACACCTCGTGGCAGTGCTGCGAGTAGAGGTCCATGATGTTGTCCCGGGTGTTCCACTCTCTCCTGGGCTGCGGGTTGAGCCAGATCACCCTCCTGACGCTCTCGCAGATCTTCTCGAAGGACTTGCCGTACTCGGGAAAGTGGTTGTTGCGGGCGTCGCCCAGCACGATGACTGTGCTCCTGCTCGAGATGGTGGGCAGATAGGTGCGGGCGAAGATCTCGAAGACCCTGCCGTAATCGGAGAATACGCCGCTCGAGTACTTGCCGTGGTCCAGGGCGTCCTGGACGGCCTGATCCACGCCGCGGGTCTTGAAGTACGGGGTGACCTCGTCGACCAGGTCCACGAAGAGAAACGAGCGCACGTAGGAGAAGCGGAACTGGATGGCGTAGACGAGCTGCAGCATGAAGTGGCTGAAGGCGGCGACCGACTCGGACACGTCGCACAGCAGTACGATCTCGGGCCGGGAGATGATGCGCTTGCGTCTTTTGAGCTCCACCGGGACCCCGCCCGTGGACACGAAGGCGCGCCGGATGGTGCCCCTGAGGTCGACGCCTCCGTGCTTGGCCCGCTTGTAGCGTAATGAGTAGCGGCTGGAGAGCTTGCGAGCGAGTTTCGATACCGCCCGCTTCATCTGCTCGACCTCCAGGAAGCTCAGGTCCTCGATATCCAGGTGGTACATGCTCATCTCGGCGGGGTCGCTGAGGTCGGGGACCTCCTCGGTCTTCTCGCTGGGCTTGACGTTGTCATCCAGCATCTCGGCAACGAGCTTGATGATGGTATCCTCCACAAACTTGACGCGCTTGTAGTACTCAGGGAACGTGGTGGCGCACTTGGGTCCCTCGCTTTTCTTGCAGCCCATCCGATTCTTCCTTTCGCCTGCCTTCCTGAAAAAAAGCCCTCGACTGTCAGAAGAAAAACGCCCGGGCGGAGAGCAGCCCCTCGAAGAGCTCGTCCATGGCCTTTTCCCATCCTATGGAGTTCTGGGCTTTCTTCACCATCTCCTGTGCGTCGTCAATGGTGTAGTGCCGGATTCCGGAGATGTTCTTCACCGCCTGGTGGGCGAGCTCCTGGAGCATGTCGTAGTCGCCCTCCTTCACCGCCCTGACCAGCAGGAGATAGGGCTCGCCCTCGATCCGCGACTTCATCCGCTGCTCGGTAACGACCCCGGGCGTGTTCCCCGCCTCGACACGGCCGCTCTCCCTGCCGTCGTATCCCTGGTTTCCGCTGTCCTCCAGGGGGTCTCCGGAATCCTCCTGTGGCGGACCGTCGGGCTTGACGTTAAAGCAGATGCGGAAAAGCGTGTGGAACACGTTCATGTCGGCCCGGTCCTTGATCAGGGTGCACGACAGGGCCGCGTAGAAATCGTCATAGGCAATCCCCACCAGGGAGACCGCCTTCAGTGCGTCAGTGATCTCCGAGTGCGTGACGTTGATCCCGAACCTTCTCAGGCGGTGGCCGAACTCGACGATCCGTTCCTCAAGGGGCTTCATGGTCTCACTCCGCCTATGCCTACGAGAGGCTCGGCCCGTGCTCGGAAACCTGCTCAATGTCACTCTTGTACTTGAGCAGCACGCCTGCCGTGCTGTTGAACACCTCGCTGTCGAGCTCGGTAATCTCCAGCTCGAGGAGCGCCTGGGCCCAGTTGAGGGTCTCGGCGATGCTCGGGGCCTTCTTGAGCTTGATCTGCCGCACGGCCTGGACGAACTCCACGACCTTCCCGGCAAGCCCTTCAGAGATGCCGGGCACCTTGAGCCGGACGATGGCGAGCTCCTGCTCGAAGGTGGGGTAGTCGAGATAGAGGTGGATGCACCGGCGCTTCAGTGCGTCGCCGAACTCGCGGAAGTTGTTGCTGGTGAGCACCACGATGGGGATGTGCTTCGCCGTGACGGTCCCCATCTCCGGGATGCTGATCTGGTAGTCCGAGAGGATCTCCAGGAGGAAGCTCTCGAACTCCTCGTCGCTCTTGTCCACCTCGTCGATGAGCAGCACGGTTTCATTGCCGGCATTGAGCGCCTTGAGCAGGGGCCGCTCCAGCAGGAACTCTTCGGTGTATATGGTCTGCCGGATCTCATCCCAGGCCGCCTGCCGGTTCTGGTCCGTGTAGATCCTGAGCAGCTGCTTCTGGTAGTTCCACTCGTAGAGCGACTTGCTCTCGTCGAGGCCCTCGTAGCACTGCAAACGGATAAGCTCGCGACCGGAAACCAGGGCCAGCACCCGGGCGAGCTCGGTCTTGCCCACCCCGGCCGGCCCTTCCACCAGCAGGGGCCTGCCGAGCCTGATGGCCAGGTACACCACGGTGCTCACGGTGGAATCGACGATGAAGTTGTGCTGAGCGAAGCTCGTGCGAATCTCCTCAGGTGAAGATAACATGAAGTGCTCCTTTTCGTTGCCTTTTAAAAAACCCTGTCGCTCCTGTTTCCCATGAACAGGCCCATGATACCACACTGGGCCTCAATCCTCGATGGGAACATACACTTTTTCCAGCGACGGGTTCTCTTCGAGCGCAATGTCGTCCTCTTCCGGATCCTGGGCGCCCACGAGCGAGATGAGTGCGCCTGCGAGCAGGTAGAACCCACCCAGGTAGCTGAACACGATGGTGAAGTTGCCCCCGGTGACATCCAGGATCTTGCCTCCCAGCCACGGCCCCAGCGGCCCTGCGAAAAACCCGTAGGCCGTGAAGATGAGCCCGTAGATGGCGCCGAAGTGCTTGAGGCCGAAGCAGTCGGTGGCCATGGCGGCTGACACGGCGAAAAGCGTTCCGAAGGCGTAGGCCACGCAGGCGGCCATAATGGCCCACAGGATAAGGCCGTTCGCATGGGGCATGAGGATGTAGGCGCACCCTCCGATGGCAAAGGCCGAGACCATGGTGACCTTGCGCCCGATGTGATCGGAGAGGTAGCCGCTGATGATCCGGCTCAAACCGTTCATCAGGCCGTAGGCGGCCAGGATGAGCACGGCCTGCTCCATGGACAGGCCCATCTTGAGCCCGAACAGGGTGGAGAGCGTCACCATGGCGAACCCGGCGCCTCCGGCCAGGGCCCAGCTGAGCCACATGAACCAGAAGTTCCTGGTCCGGACCGCCTCGGCCACGGTCAGCGACCTTCCGAGGGTCGAGGGCCGGGCGCCCGCGCCTCTCGCCGCCGGGGCCTGGTCCTGCTCGGGCACGCGCATGAAGGGCGCCACGACGAGCCCTGTCGCCAGTGCCAGGATTCCGATTGTCATGGTCGTGGTCACCGGGCCCACGGACGAGAGCATCTTGTTGAACACCGGCGACATGGGCGAGGCCGAGAGTCCGAACACCAGGTTCACGAGCCCGGTCACCAGCCCCCTGCGCTCGGGATACCAGCGCTGCACCACGGTAAGCGAGGGGATGTAGAGAAAGGTCGATGCCACGCCCATGGTGAACGACCAGAAGTACACCCATCCGATGGAATCGTATCGGCCCAGGGCCATGGTGCTCAAGCCTATGATCGCAGCGCCTATGGCCGCCATGCGCTGGTGGCCGATCCTCTCCTGCCACCTGCCCGAGACGTACATGAACACACCTAGGGCCAGCATGACCCACAGCGGCATCTGGCTCACCGCGCCACGGCCCACTCCGAAGGTCTCCTGCCAGTAGGGGGCCATGACCCCGGGCAGGCCGAAGATGAGGGTGCCGATCCAGAACATTGCCGCGCAGCTCCCGATCAGGGCTGCAAGTCGCCGGTTGCTTACGTTCATATTCTTCCTCCAGGTTGTATTTTGGTTCCATCACCCGATTGATCTGGACCAGCACGCTTGTTCTCGGTCTTTCGGGTTGGGAGTCATCGCCCGGGGACTCGAAACCTCCACGGGAGCGGTTTCCCGGCATCAGGGCACTCTCCCCAGAGCGGGGTCAGCCATGGTATCGTGCTCGGCTGCGGAGGATCGGAACATGCCGAAGCAGCCTTGTACGATGGTATGCTTGCCCTGAGAACCCAGCCCCCGGCTGATGATCGACAATGCCGGCGGCAACGCCCTAACCGGAGGCCGCCAGTCCGCAGGCCGCTCCGAAGCGATTCATGCCGGGGCGGCCGGAAGGGATCCCGCACCTGCGATGCCCCGAAGGTCTCCTGCCGGCACTGGACCGCCTCCACCTGCGGGCCGGGCATGGAGGCCCCATTCCCAAGAAAGTATGGAGACGGCACGAGTTCCGGGGGCTGTGGTTCGCCGGTCTCTTCCGTGCATTGTTTTTGCAGCCTGTCGCAGCAGATCACGTTCTGGTGAGTGCCGTACTGACCCCCTTTGCTCAAAAACGGGGGCATTGCCATCGTG
>JBASVF010000182.1:0-3617 GCA_049275795.1 Desulfomonilia bacterium | reverse complement strand
CGTTGGTGCTCCTGGCGCAGCTCACTCCGGCCACGGCGTCAGGGCCGTGCTTTTCGATGATCTCCTTGAACTTGCTGGCGACCAGGTCGAGTGCCTCGTCCCAGGAAGCCTCACGGAATTCGCCGTTCTCCTTGATGAGGGGGGTTTTCAGCCGGTCCTTGGAGTAGATGAAGTCGTAGCCGTAGCGGCCCTTGACACAGAGCCTGCCCCTGTTCGGAAGACCCTGCTCGGCGCCGGTCACCTTGACGATGCGCCCCTCCCTGACATGGAGGTCCAGCTGGCAGCCGACCCCGCAGTAGGGACAGGTCGTTCTTGTCTTCACGACATCCCGGAGGCGCGCCTTGCCGATGGATTTCTTCGCGGTGAGCGCCCCGACAGGGCATACCTGGGTGCATTCGCCGCACTGGACGCATGGCGAGTCGCCCATGGACAGATCGGAGCCGAAGCCGATCTTCGAGTCGTAGCCCCGGTTCATCACCCTGGCCACGCGGTTGACCACGAGGCGGCTGCACGCCTCGACACACCTTCCGCACAGGATGCACCGCGCATGGTCCATGCGGATGAACGCCGAGCTGTCGTCGAAGCGGGGAGCGCGATCTCCCTTCCACAGGTCCGCGTCTTCGAGCCCCAGGTTGTACGCGGCGTCCTGGAGCTCGCATTCCCCGCTCTTCTCGCAGATCATGCAGTCGTGGTTGCCCGACGAGAGGGCGAGCTTGATCACGAAGCGCTGGGCCTCGATCGCCCGCTCGGAATTCGTCACGATCTCCATCCCGTCGAGCACGGGTGTGTTGCACGCGGTTATCAGGGCGGGCCTGCCTTTCACCTCGACCGCACACGCCCTGCACCGTGCGAGCGCGCCGATCTTTTCGTGATAGCACAGGGTGGGAATGTACACCCCGTGGGCGCGGGCGGCCTCGAGGATCGTCTGTCCTTCTCTGGCGATGAGCCGCTTGTTGTTGATGGTGATCTTCATTGCATGCCCCCTCTCTTCGACAGGAGCTCCTCGACCTTTTCCGTCAGGGCCGCCGGTTTGATCGGCTTGGTGAGCAGGGCGTCGATCCCGATGTTCTCGTCGGACGGAAAAAGCGAGGAGTAGTCGGTATTCGCCACCGAGGTCACCATCACGATGGGAATGTCCCGGTACGACCGGTCTTCCCTCATGAAGCGGCTCATGGCAACCCCGTCCAGGACGCTCGACATGATGACGTCCACGATCACCAGCCCGGGTTTCTCACGGGCGAGCACGGCCTTGCCCTGGCTGCCGTTGCTCGCGGATACCACTTCGTAGCCGGCCTGCTCGAGGATCGTCTTGGTGAAAAAGACAAAATCGGTATCATCGTCGACTACCAGGATCTTCGCCTTGGCCATGGTGGTTCTCCTTTCCAGTGGGATGGGCGGGTCAGGCGTTTGCCGCCCGTTTTTCGAAATCCTCGCGAAAGAGCCTCAGGGCGGAGAGGACCGGCTCGGCCATGCCCGTGCCCATGGGGCAGAAGGTCCGGCCGTGGATCCCCCGGGCGAGATACTCGAGATCATCGATGTCCTGCCTCGAGCCTGCTCCATTCGCCAGCTTTTCCAGGCGCTCCAGCATCCGCTTGCCGCCGACGCGGCACGGCAGGCAGTTGCCGCACGACTCGTGGACGAAAAACCGGGTGATCCTTCTCGTCACCTCCACCATATCCGTTGTCTCGTCCATCACGATGATTGCGCCTGTCCCGAGCGCAGTGCCGGCAGCCTGCAGCGTCTCGAACGCCATGGGAGTCGATATCCCATCCGCGGTGATGATGGGCGTGGAGGCCCCGCCGGGGATGACGGCCTTGATGCCGCGCCCCATGCGGATTCCTCCCGCGTGCTGGTAGATGATGTCCTTGAGACGGACCCCGAGAGGCAGCTCGTAGTTACCCGGGCGGTTGACGTGCCCGCTCACGCAGAAGATCTTCAATCCCTTGCTCTTTTCCGTACCGATGCCTGCATACCACGTGGCCCCCTTGAGGACAATATGGGGTATGTTCGCGAGCGTCTCGACGTTCTGCACGAGCGTCGGTATGCCCCACAAGCCTTTCTGCGCGGGGTAGGGGGGCTTGGCCCGGGGAATTCCGCGTTTGCCCTCGAGCGATTCCAGCATCGCCGTCTCTTCTCCGCATATGTAGGCGCCTGCTCCGCGATGTACCGAGACATCCAGGTCGAAGCCGCTTCCCAGGATATCGCGGCCGAGAAATCCATGCTGGTACGCATCAGAGATCGCCTTGATCCAGCGCTTGACCCCCAGGAAGAACTCTCCCCGGATATAGACAAAGGCGCGGTGGGCTCCGATGGCGTATGCCGATATGATCACGCCCTCCAGGATCGAGTGCGGGTCTCTCTCCACGATGAGGCGGTCCTTGAACGTGCCCGGCTCGCCCTCGTCGGTGTTGACGGCCAGGTACTTGACCGGGGCGTGCTTGGGCATGAGATCCCACTTGGCACCCGTGGGAAACCCGGCCCCTCCCCGGCCCCTGAGCCCCGACGCCTTCACCTCGGCGATGAGCTCTTCGGGGGCCATCTTCAGGGCCTTCCGGAGCGCCTCGTATCCTCCGTATTGCAGGTACGTGGTTATCTTCTCGGAATTCGGACGGTGGACGTTGGCCAGGAGGACCGGCTGATGTTCCGCCATGCTACACCTCCCCCGCGAGACGTTCCAGGATGTCGTCGATGCTCGCCGGTGTGAGGTTCTCGTAGAGCCGGTCGTTGATGCGCATGGCCGGGGCCGTCCCGCACGAGGCGAGACACTGGACGGTCTCCAGCGTGAACCGCCCGTCGCTCGTGGTCTCCCCCGGTTTGATGCCGAGCTTTGCCTCGATGTAATCGACCACCCGCTCGGCCCCGTCGTTCAGGTAGCACGAGAGCCCCTCGCAAACCTGGATGACATGGCGGCCGACAGGCTCCATCCGAAACAGGGTATAGAAGCTCGCCGTGCTGTACACCTCGGAATCGGTCATTCCCAGGCGCCCAGCCACCTGGTGCACGGCCTCCCTGGTAAGGTACCCGGTCTGTTCCTGGGCGATGTAGAGCGCGGCGAGCAGCATGGACTGCTTGGCCGGATCCATCGCCATCGTGCCTTCGGGTCTTTCGGAAACGTTCCTGGCATCCATTCGACAGGCTCCTTTCAGTGAGCGATGATACGCCTGCATGTCCGGCCGGACCGGCGTAACCGCTCCAAGCTTTCCGAGAGTGCACAGCGGCGAGCAATAATAGTGCCACAAGAAGAATGGTAAAAATATTGCGTGAAAATAGAATGTTACAGCAGCTCATTAGGTATGTGCAAAAAAGGAGGGGTATTTCACCCCTGCCCGTGGGGACATATTCCCCGCCATGGGTATGGATCGAAAGAGCAGGGCGGCCAGCTCGGCGCCGCAAGGGAGGTCATCCAAAGGCGGCATACCGGGAACGGGGCCAAGGAATCGGGTGCTGGGAGGATGTGACGACCTTGCCGGGAGACGCAACTAGGAAGGATGCCTCTCTTCCCGGGTAAGGATTGCCCGGTTGTTCCCTGAAGGAGGTTCTTTGCTACCCAGGGGGTCTTCAGGTCTCAAGCAGAGGTATTTCCCGGAAATTGACCCGGGCCGAACGAAACGCTCACG